>JAUVBH010000016.1 GCA_030591285.1 Thermoplasmatota archaeon | reverse complement strand
TATCGAAGTTCGATCTGTGGACCGGATCTCTATTGTATATTCCACTCGGTCTGTCCTTCATTTCACTTCTATTGTTCTCTTGGATCTTACCAAAAAAGACCTCGGTCCAATAGTCAAACTTAAAACTACGTTAAAAAAAAGGTGAACTGGGCCCCCGAAATATGAAGAGGCCCGTTCAAGCGGCCAATTTGAAGTAGATCACTTCTTCATTATCTTCATCCAGCCCTTGGACTCATAGATCGCGAGTCCCCTTGAGCCGAGTGCGCCTTCGAAATCTCCCCAGCTGATGACCTCAAGCCTTTTGTTATTGCCCTTGGTGAATTGAACACCGGAGGTTCCGACAACCCTGCCGGGCTTAAGGTTCTTCTGAGCCGCAACATCCTTTGCCTTTCCAATGTTTATCATGGTCATTGCCATTTTTCCATCCTCCACAAAAGGTAGCTTAATCCCCTACCCTGTCTCTGTATTACATGCTGGCTATATAAACATATCCTTCCTGGCCTTCCAATTTAACGAAAATTCAATGCATTGATGGGAAAAAATCATTCCAGCACTTCCTGACACTACTTCGGTGAAACACTGGTTCACCTGGACAGCGTGGGTTATATTCGGATGAACTCTATTGTCCAGCCTTGGGGCTCACCTCTCAAATCAAGGTTTGAAATATACCCTTTTTATCCATATTTAGATAAATATTGTATAATTGTTATGACATTTCGGAAACAATGCTTTTCAATTGCATTTGTCATAATTTCAATTGGTAGGTATTGTTATCGAAAACCTTTGCACAAAGATAAAAGTAAAGGTACTCACTTCTTGAGGGCCGGAGGAGCATTTATGAAAGCTTTGATCCTTGCTGCAGGCCAGGGAGTCAGGATGGGACCACTGACCGAGAACCGACCCAAACCCATGCTTCCAGTTGCAGGCCGTCCTTTTCTTGAACATACTATCATTTCCCTGAAAGAAGCAGGTATCACAGAGATAGCGATCCTGACCGGTTATCATGGGAACACCATCAAGGACCATTTTCGGGACGGATCAAAACTTGGTGTCAAGATCACATATCTTATCCAACCCCAGAGATTGGGTACCGCTCACGCTGTTTCCATAGCCAAGAAGTTCATTGATGAACCATTTCTCTGTCTCAATGGTGATGTCATTGTTTCTCGATCCCTTCTTCAAGGATTATTGGAGAAGTTCAATGAGACAAATAACAACATCATGACCCTGATAGAGGTTGAGGATGCCTCCAGATTTGGGCTTGTGACCACCAAAAAGGATATGGTCATGGGTATAATAGAAAAATCAGGAGAGGTAAAAAAGGGACTGATCAACGGTGGGATATATCTTTTCAAACCACAAATATTCGAGGCAATCAAGAAAACTCCGATCTCACCTCGTGGGGAATATGAGATCACCAACTCGATCGATATTATCATGGAACAGGAACCTGTAACAGCATTTGTTCCAGACGAGAAATGGGTGGATATCGGGTCCCCGTGGGATCTATTGAATGCCCACGAGATCTATATGGATCGAATTGAAGAGGATATTCAGGGAGATATTGAAGATAATGTCCATATTCATGGCACTGTCGTGTTGAAGAGGGGTGCCAGGATAAAATCTGGAACCTATATTGAGGGGAATGTCATTATTGATGAAGGCGCTGTTGTGGGCCCCAATTCATACATCCGGGGACGAACATACATCGGTAAAGGATCGAAGGTTGGTGCTGCATCAGAAGTGAAGAACTCCATAATAATGGAGAAGAGCCACATCCCCCATCACAACTATCTGGGTGACTCTATCATTGGTTCTGGATGCAATTTCGGTTCAGGGACCAAGGTTGCCAATCTCAGATTGGATGATGGACCGGTTAAGGTCACTCTCAAAGGAAAACGGGTAAGCTCGGGGAGGAGAAAACTTGGTGTGATCGTCGGAGATGATGTGAAGACCGGGATAAACTCCACATTGGATGTTGGAACGATGATCTTTTCCGGGGCTCGGATAGGGCCTGGCGCACATGCATCGGGAACGATCGGAAAGAATTCAAGGATCTTCTGATGGTGGAAAGATGAAGGTCCTTCTAGTTTCCCTGGAGGACCCAGCGTCCCGAAATATCAGGGACCGATTGATCGAAGAAGCCGCCTGGGAAAAGGTCGGAGAATTCCATGGAAGGGACATTCTTCTGAATGGGGACCTTTTACTTTTCGAAAAAGAGGGTACACATCTCTATTTTGAAAATGTCGATAGGGAGATATCAGAACATATCCGTACTGAACTACCCGAGTTTCATGATACTGTCAGCAAATATCCTCTTGAACTCCTGATCTTTCTCAGCAGGCACAGGTCGGAAATGGACATCAGATCTCTCACGGTTCATCCCCCTGGCAATTTTCTGGGAGCCGATTTTGGTGGCGATCCAGGAAAACTCCCCCCCTCTGCTCCAATTGAAATGACGGCTGCGTTGAGATCACTATACAAGGAAAAGAAGGCTCTGGGTCTGAAGGATCAGACCACATATGAGGTTACACACCATGGTCCATTGCTTGGATCACCTTCATTCTTCATCGAAATAGGGTCCGATGAGAACAGGTGGGACATACCTGAACTTGGCAGGTCCATTGCTAAGGCTCTTCTGTCGGATAATTTTCTTTCTCCAGAAATCACACCTCCGATCGCAATTGGTATTGGCGGAGGACATTATGCTCCAAGGTTCACAGATAGGGCCATGCGAAAAAAATTCTCCTTTGGCCATATGATCCCGGATTACATTATTCTGAACGCAGATGAGATCAAACCGTTGATCGAATTGGCTGTCCAGGCTACTCCCGGAGTGGAATTTGTCTTCCTGCACAGATCACAAAATAATAAGGAAAAGATCGAAGAAGTGGAGTTCATGATCAGGGAAATGGGATTGAAGATCGGTAATTGATTTGTTCAATGCTAAAGACCCTTTCCCATATACGGTCCATACCTTTCAAATCCAAATTTCTTGTAGTATTCACGGGCACCGATCCCGGAGATCACAATGATCCTATCAAGGCCCCATTCATCCTTGACTATCGAACCTGCATACATCATCAACTTGCTTCCATATCCACGATGCTGCCATTCTCCAAGAGCATCCTTACCTATCGGGACCATTGGGCCGAATACTTTCAATTCACGTACCAATCCAACTTGACCGATCTCGTCCCTGTGAGCCTTATCAGAAGGAAGCCGAAGTCTAACATAACCGACCAGTGCATCCTTCGCTTCCACCTCGAAGGATAGGAACACCTCTTTTCCGCCAGATGCATCATATTCTCTTCTCACCAATGTGATATCTTCCGGTTGAGGTAAAACTCCCTCAGTTCCCAATTTATGGCCGATCTCTCTACATCTCACACATCTGCATTCAAATCCCATTCTATGGAGTTCGATCTGAGCAAGTTGACGAAGATTGCTCTTTTTGACCCCTCCTTCCACCAATGGGCTAGGAATGTCCCTCTGAACCCTCTGTATCCTGACCCATGGAGGAGTGATCCTTTTGATCTCAGCAACCAGTTTGGAAGCATCTTCTGTGGTAAGAGCTGTATACTCACCTTTTTTCCACATATCATATAGGTCTGTCCCACCTATGACCAATGTGGGATATATCTTGATCATATCGGGTTTGAAATCTGGATCCTGAAAGACCTTCCTGGCACTTTCCAGGTCCATCATGGGTGTGGACCCTGGTATGCCAGGCATTAGATGATATCCGACCTTCAACCCGCTATCCTTGGCAATCCTGGTTGCATCGATGGTGTCCTGGGAAGAATGACCTCTTCTACTGATAGTAAGCGGTTCATCAAAGACTGATTGCACACCAAGTTCAACCCTGGTACCTCCAAGGTCCAGGATCAGATCGGTCTCTTTCTTCCCTGATCTGTCAGGTCTGGTTTCAAAGGTAGTCCCGACGCATCGGTGAATTGAGGTCTCATTTAACCTGGCAGCCTCTTCAAAGGTCGAAGACCGCTCCCCATTCATTGCATCCAAACAACCTTTGACAAAACCGATCTGATAATCCTCTTCCCGGGCAGTGATCGTTCCACCCATCAGTATGAGGTCGATCTTGTCCGTTGGGTGCCCGATCTCCTCAAGCTGTCCGATCCTGTTAGCTACTTGTTCGTATGGATCAAAATTATTACCAGAGGCCCTCATAGCTGCAGGTTCTCGACCAGTGTAGGACTGTGGTGTCGGAATCTCTTGCTCAACACCACCAGGACAGAAAAGACACTTTCCATGTGGGCATTCATGTGGTGATGTCATTACAGCCACCACAGCAACACCCGATAGAGTTCTGGATGGTTTCTTTTTCAAAATGGAGATGAACTCTTTCTCCCGGTCAGGTTCGATGGATCTCAGGTAGTGCAGGATCATGGAATTGGTAGGCAGGTCATCCAGACCTTTTGATTTCATGAACTTCAATTTCTCTTTCTGTAATTGCTCCTTTGTCGATATTCCACCAGAAAGAAGCAGGTCCAAAATGGATCCAAGGACACCTTCCAGAACTTCATCATCCTCCCAGATATCAGATCTTCTCGGTCCATCTTCACTTTTTTTCCGTTTCAACAAGGAGCCTCAGAGATGTTATGAATGGGTCATAATTAGATTTTCCTGTTGTGGGGAGTTAGTCTGGTTAACGGGAAACGTTAATGTGGAAGTTATCATTACACCCAAAGAGGTGAAAAAATGACCCTTTCCCTTCCTGAAAATGAAGACGTGAAGTTCATCTACGACCAGGTTGACACACATACCGATTGGTTCAAGGATTCTTTGTGCATGATAGCATCCGAGAATCTGGTGTCACCATTGGCAAGACAACTACAGGTAAGCGATTTTACAGACAGGTATGCAGAAGGACTTCCTGGTAAGAGATATTACAATGGAAATATCTATGTCGACAAGGTCGAGACCAGGGTCGAGGAGATCGCCAAGAAGCTATTTCGGTCCCCGGTCGCAGATGTGAGACCGATATCAGGGACAACTGCCAACATATCGGCTTTCTTTGCTTTCATCAAACCTGGCGACCTCTATTTCGCACCTCATCTCAATGACGGAGCTCATATTTCATCAGCAAAATTCGGTGCTGGAGGTCTCAGAGGCGGTCAGGAGATGACCTATGTATGGGACAAGGAGAATATGAACATCGATGTTGATGCTTCGAGGAAACTTCTTCTTGAGCACAAACCCAAGCTTTGTCTTTTCGGAAGATCCGTCTTCCTATTCCCGGCGCCTCTCAAAGAGCTTCAGGATACACTTCAGGAGATAGACTGCCACGTATGGTATGACGGTGCCCATGTCCTGGGATTGATCGCAGGAGGCAAATTCCAGGATCCACTAAATGAAGGTGCACACATTCTCACCGGATCAACGCACAAGACCCTCCCAGGCCCACAGGGAGGAGTAATAGCTGGGAATCCAAAGGACGAGGACCAGTGGAAAGCGATCAGAAGGAGAGTGTTCCCTGGAACCCATTCATCCCATCATCTGATGACAATGGCGGCCAAGGGGATAGCCTTTGCTGAGCATCTCGAGTTTGGTGCAGAGTATGCTGATCAGATAATCAGGAACGCCCAGGCTCTTGCCCAGGCGCTTCATGAGAGAGGTTTCACTGTAATGGGAGAAGCTCTCGGATTCACCAGTTCCCATGCCATGGTACTTGATGTAACAGCCCAGGGTGGAGGAGCAACCTGTGCTTTGGACCTGGAGACTGCGAACATCATAACCAACAAGAACCTCATTCCTGATGATCCAGGTACAGCAATGAGACCATCTGGTCTCAGACTCGGGGCACAGGAACTTACCAGGATCGGAATGAAAGAATCCCATATGACAGAAGTTGCAGATCTTTTCAAACGTGTCCTTATTGACAAAGAGGATCCAATGAAGGTCAAGGAGGATTCTGCAGATTTCAAGAAGGACTTCCAGACCATTCATTTCTGTTTCTCAACGGATACCCCTGCATACCACAAGTGGAGGATCGTCTGAGATCATCATCTGATCGGAGGAATAACAATGGAATATCAGATCATCAAATTACCTAAAGGTAGTTCAGCCGTGCTTGGAAAATTGGTCCAGGATGACCTTATCAGCAGGCAGACCATTGCCGTCAGAGATACTATATCCCTGGGTCTTGATGGAGAGGATACGATCGTAATGATCGAAGGATCACCAGAAGCTCTTAAAAAAGCCATAGAGATAGTGGGTGATGATGGCTCCTTGATAGAAGGGCGCGATAAGGAAGAGGTATTTAACAAGATCAAAACTGCAGAAGACGAAGTTGCAGAAGGTCTTGGGCTCATGTTTGGATGAAGTATCTACAATTTAGAGTTGCAGAAATCGATCCCTTCCATTGCCACAGGGTTATTTGGATCATTTTCCAGAATACTCTGGTAGCATTCCAGAGCAGGACCGAACTCTTCCATCTTCTCCAGGATGATCCCAGCATTCATCCAGGTTTCAAGTGAGTTCTCATTGATCCTCAGTGACTCATCAAGACATTCCAGGGCTTCTCTCAACCTTCCTGCTTTGTAGAGGACGACAGCTTTATTATTCCATCCATCCTCTGAATATGGATCCTTCTCAATTGACTGGTTCAAAATCGAGATCGAAGCATCCAGCTCACCCATCTCCGAAAGGATGAGAGCATAGTTGGACATGCTCTGTGCTGATGGTTCCTTGATCTCGAAAGCTTTGCGGTAGCAATCATAAGCTCCTTGTAAATTGTCCAAATGGTATAATATTACACCACATTCGTTCAAAACCTCGACATTGTTCGGAGTCTCCAGAAGTATTCTCTGGGCCGTTTCGTGAGCTTTCACCAGTTTCCCCTCATCCATGAGGATCTTTATGGACATCAGAGAATCATCAAGAACCTCTTCAACCTCTTCTGGTTCAGGTTCAAGCTCTTCAACCTCTTCTTCGGGTTCCTCTACGTCCTCTTCATCCATTTCCTGGATCTCTTCAACCAACTCTGTCTCTTCGATCGGTTGATTTGTCACCTGATCGTCCATTTCTGTGACCTCTTCGAGATCCTCCGCACCGAGATGCTTGGTCGATAGATCATCGACCAGGGTCTGCACAGGTTCGGTCTTTGCTTCATCAACAATAACGCCCAACGGGACCTCCTCATCTTCCTCATCCATCTTCGAAGGTTCCATAGGAAGTGTTTCTTTCGAATCTTCCATTCCAGGAGTTGGAGCGGAAGCGTGTATCGTATCAGTAGATTCTTCAAGTCCAGGTTGGGGAGGTTTTGCCGGAATTGGTTCTTTTCCATACTCAAGGCCCTCGTCCCAGTCCACCTTGGTCTGAACCATCTTACCCTTTTCCTTCTCCGGCTCCTCTTCTTCTTCTCTTCTCTTGATAACTTTTCTCAGGACCCTTCTTTTTAATTTCTTGGGCTCTTCCGGCCAATCATCGTCTTCTGCAGGACCTGCCTGGATCGGTTTAGATCTCTTTTTTCCATTTACGACCTTGACAGTTTGTTCTGGAAGTCTTATCCTATCCTTTTTTGCATTATCATCTTCAAATGTGATGGAGATCTTCTTCTTCTTTTTCTTGCCCTTTTTCTTGTCGCCATCCCCCTCAACCTTTTTGATATCGTTGAGAAGTTGTTTCATTTCCATCTTGATCTCTTTCTGGATCTCCTCTTTACCTTCTTCGGAGAATGCAGGTTTTTTCTGTTCTCTCTTTCTCAATGTCTGTATAAGATGGAGATGTTCCTTGTCAGAAATATTGAGATGTGATCGAATATCGTTAAGAAGCTGTTCAGTGAGAATATCCCTCTCGCCTGTCTGGACGTACTGTTTTACAAGAGACCTGTAGAACTCCATGTTCTTTGCCCTTCTCTCCTCCTCCACCTGTTTTTTATTCTTTCCATAACCAT
Organism: Thermoplasmatota archaeon; assembly: GCA_030591285.1. Lineage (GTDB taxonomy): Archaea > Thermoplasmatota > Penumbrarchaeia > Penumbrarchaeales > Penumbrarchaeaceae > JAFGLL01. Next base: position 4,728 of record JAUVBH010000016.1, on the reverse strand, counting down.
CTTTATCCTTGATCAGGGCCCCTAGACCCCTGCCTAGGGCTTTGTTTGGTCTCTTTTCTACCATTTGAAGATCACCTTGCTTTAAATCGCCCTTAGAGACCCTTCTCTCCGATGCTGTAGACCCTTAAGAAGGATTTTCCCCAGTTCTTTGAAATTACATTCGTGTTTAAGCAATTTACGGTGAGTTCACTTTCACCCTACCCTTCTAACGAGAGATTAAAAAGGAATCTATGGTTTTGTCCTTTAGAGGAGTCATAATGACCAACCCGGAAACAACCGCGCCCGAAATGGAACCAGACGGGGCGCCTATAGAACCAGAGAATGATGAGATGTTCAAATTGAGAGAGGAGATCCATAGATTGGCAGAGGATCTTGGTGTTCCTCTTGAAGAAGCAACCAGAATGGTCTATGAAGAGAGAGGTATCAGACCTCCTGGTAGGACCAAGATGATCGCTTCTATCTCAGAACTATCTCCAGGGATGAAGAATATTTCGATCAAGGCAAGGATCATTTCGATCCAGAAGGTGGAAAGGAATACGGGTGAACCTTTCTTCAAGGGATATATCGGTGATTCCGAAGGAGAGATCCCCTACACTGCCTGGGCTGATTTCGAACTGGAGGTCAATTCTCCGGTTCTTCTTCAGAATGTATCAGTTAGAGAATGGAATGACAGGACCGAGGTAGTGATCAATGATAGATCCTTCGTGAGCAAGATCGAAGATATGGAGGGACTTTTACCAAGAATGGAGGATGGTGTGCCTTCAACACTTTCGGAGTTGACCAAGGAATCGAGGAACATCGATATTGAGGTCAGGATCATTGGGTCAAGAGAGACCACGGTCAATTCCCAGGGGAAGGAGAAGGAGATCGTCAAGGGGATGGTCGCTGATCGTACCAGTAGGATGGAATTTACCTGCTGGGGTCCTGTTGATATCAAGGAGGGAGGATGTTACAGGATAATTGGTGGTTATGTCAAGGAATTCAGAGGTGTCCTTAACATCAATCTTTCACCTGGATCTATCTTCAACAGACTTTCCGATGACAGATTACCCCCTGTTGAGGAGTTGGTGATGCCGGAGGAATCCAGGATCATCAATCTATCACAGGGTCGATTTTCCGGACCTGTTCAATTAAGAGGAGTGATCCTCTCGATCAGGAATGGTTCGGGACTTTTCCAGAAATGTGTTGAATGCGGCAGGAGGATGGACAAGGGAACCTGTACTGTCCATGGCAAGGTCTCCGCGGAGTGGGATCTAGGATTCAAAGGGATCTTCGATGATGGGTCTGGAACAGTATTTCTAAAGGGGGATAGACACATTGTTGAAACCCTTCTTGATCGGTCCATCGAAGTGATAACCGAGGAGGTCAAAGAGAGTCTTGATCCTGATTCGATCCTTATAGAGATCGAGGAGATGGTTGTTGGAAGACCTGTAAGGATAGTAGGGGATCCATCATTGGACGATTATGGTGTGGTTTTGAATGCATCCGAGATCGAGATGGGATGGGATACCCAGCAACTGGAGAGGGAGATAATCTCTTTGATGGAGGTGATGGTATGAACAGAAGAGAACCAGCATTTCCGATCCTTGTCCAGGACCTGTTATCATCAACGAAAGAGGAGATCACTACTGACGATGGCTACCAGAGGAAGTTCTTTGTGACAATAACCGGAGCACGTGTTTTCAGAATTGTCATTGCAGGTGTTTTGATGGATATGGCCGATATAGGATCCGAGGATTCACCTATATACCGATTGAGATTAGCAGATCCTACTGGGGGAATATCCTTCACGATCGGTAGATACAGTCCAGAACTCCAGAAGATGATCCCAGATCTGAAGACAACTTATCCTATAGTTATTATAGGAAAAGTTTCAAGCTTCGTCTCCAAGAAGGGTGACGAGGTGATCACGGTCAATCCGGAATCCATCAGGCATATCTCCAAGGAAGAGAGGTCCATGTGGAACTTCCTTTCTGTCAGGGATGCCATGGCAAGGCTCTGGAAACTGGAGGGTAGAGGCCCGCTTCCGGGTAAATGGATGGATGTATCAAGACCGGATGACCCCAGGGGAGGGGAGGAGGTGGATGAGAAAGCCAAGACCATGATCCGGGATACTTTGAGGTTCCTGAACAAACCTTTATTCGCCAGGGAACTGGAACAGATAGCCCTGGCACCCCGTCAGACCACCCCCATGGATGAGGGATCGGACCCTCTTGAGGAATATGAGGACCTTGTGGTGGGAATGATAAATGACCTGGATAGGGGTTCAGGAACAAGATGGGATGAACTGGTGGACCTTATTGATCGGAACAGGTTATCACGTGATATTGTCGAAGAGGTCGTTTCCAATCTATTGGATAAAGGTCTGATATACGAACCGGTCCTTGGATATCTCAAGGCGATCTAATTATTGGGATACATGAATAATTCATATATTGGAAATATCTACCCCTTTCATGGACGGTAGTAGGAAAGTGTTCATAGGAGCGGCGTGGCCATACGCCAATGGATCCCTGCATCTTGGGCATATTGCGGGTTGCCTTTTACCCGCAGATATCTATGCGAGATATTGCAGGATGATGGGGTATGATACCCTTTTCGTTTCAGGCTCCGATATGCATGGAACCCCTATCACCGTAACGGCGGATAAAGAAGGCATCACTCCCGAAGAGGTCGCAGAGAAGAACCATGTTTCGATCTTGAAGACCATCGAGCTGTTGAGCATTTCATATGATCTATACACCAAGACAAATTCAGAGCATCATTTCGATGTTGTAAAAGATATTTTTCTCACTCTTGTGGAACATGGATACATTGATAAGAAGGTCGATGTAGCACCCTTCTGCTCCAGCTGCAGTATGTTCATGCCTGATCGTTACATTGAAGGGACCTGCCCTCACTGCGGATATAAAGATGCAAGGGGGGATCAATGTGATGACTGCGGGAAAGTTTTGGATGCAGTTGAACTGGGCGCACCAAGGTGCAAGATCTGCAGCGGTTCCCCTGAATTCAGAGAGACAGAACATTTCTATCTTTTACTATCAAAATTGGAGCCTTTGGTGAGAGAATTCGTGGAAAAAAGAAAATCCCACTGGCGTCCGAATACAAGGAACAATACAGAGAACTTCTTAAGAGAGGGACTTCGAGATAGAGCGATAACCCGCGACCTAACCTGGGGCGTCCCAATACCCATTGATGGGTATGATGATAAGAGGATCTATGTCTGGTTCGAAGCGGTTTGTGGTTATCTTTCTGCATCCAAGCTCCACTCCAAGAACATTGGTGAACCGGAATTATGGAAAAGTTATTGGAAAGACCCTGATTGCAGGCACTATTATTTCCTGGCGAAGGACAATATTCCCTTCCACACCATAATCTGGCCTGCCATTTTGGCAGGGGTAAGGGATCTGACGCTCCCATTTGATATTCCTTCCAATGAATATCTTCAATGGGACGGCTCCCAATTCTCAAAATCCAGGGAACATGGTGTAACCGTCAACGGATTCCTGGAGGACTATCCTGTTGATGCTATGAGATTCTATCTTTCCTTGAACATGCCTGAAAAGGGTGATTCGAACTTTGATCTCAAGGAGTTCATCCAGAAGAACAACACAGAGCTACTGGGGGCACTTGGCAACTATCTCCACCGAGTAGTTACCTTCATGTCCAAGAACTTTGGAGATGTTCCCAAGAGGGGAGAGCTGACAGAGCAGGATGAAGTAATGCTTTTAAAAGCGGAAGACCTCTACAAGAGTGCTCTTTCTTCCATTGAAAAGGTCAAGCTCAAGGAAGGGCTCAATACCATGATGGCATTGGTTAACGAAGGCAATCGCTATTTCAATGACCAGGCACCCTGGAAGTTGATCAAGAGTGACAGAGAAAGATGTGCTACTGTCCTGAATGTCGCTCTTCAGGTTGGTAAAGTGATCAGTTACGGTGTCTATCCTTATATTCCACAAGCTGTGGGTCGTTGGTTTGAGATGCTTGGGGCAGAAGGCCCAGAGACCTCAACTTGGGAGCAAGGATTGGTTCCATTTGTAGAGGGGACCAAGGTTCCAATGCCTGAGCCTCTATTCTCGAAGCTGGAAATTCTTGAAGATGATGAAGAAGAGATCCTAAAGGAGGAAGAACAGATGGATATCGTTACTTTCGATGAATTCTTGAAAGTGGACCTAAGAGTTGGCAAAGTTATCTCAGTGGATGAACATCCAGATGCTGATAAACTACTGGTGATCAAGGTTGATCTGGGAGAAGAAGAACCGAGGACGATCGTAGCAGGTTTGAAGGCCCATTATGGAAAGGCAGATCTGGAGGGTAAGAACATCATCGTAGTATCAAATCTTAAACCTGCCAAGATGAGGGGTATAATGTCAAACGGCATGCTTCTTGCTGCTGAGAACGATAATATTGTCGGAGCATTAACGACTGATCCATTGAAGGACCTACCCCCTGGATCGAAGATACATTGATCGTTCAGGCAAACATGGAATATTTGTCAGTAGAACTTTTCCCTTTATGAAACTGGAACATGGTTCCTTCAGCTGCAGAATCCTTGACCTTCTTGAGTGCAGCCCTGAAATCCTTCAGATTGACCTCTGTCCTCTCATCTCGGATGGCGAACATACCTGCTTCGGTGCAGACAGCTTTAATTTGAGCACCATTGAAACCATCTACCATGGCTGCAAGTTCTTCCAATGAGACCTCTTTTTTCACATTCATCCTTTTGGT
>JAUVBH010000049.1 GCA_030591285.1 Thermoplasmatota archaeon | reverse complement strand
AGAGATGTCATAGTGATCCCCATTCACAAGCTCTCCGATAACATCCATGAGATCCGCTCGTACGTCCGTTCGTTTATTGTTGTGGATTGATGACGGATTGAGTGAGAAGAAAGATTAAGTGCGTTGACCTAAAAGTCCACTAAACCCGTCCGTTGAAGAATAGACTGGCTATTAAAAAACATACTGTTTTAGATTAATTCCATGGAGATGGTTATTTCAAATTATCGGAATAATTCAGCAGTAAAAATTAGATTTCATCAACTGGAATTCCAGTATCTTCAATGATCCTTTTCAGTATCTTGGGATGGATTATCTTTCCTGAATGATATGGGACGGTCACACGAATATTGTCTTCATTTCTGAAGATCATATGGCTTCCACTCTGACGAACACATTCATAACCATGCTTTGTTAAAACCTTGATTAATTTATCTGCATTGATCCTCGGAAGCTTTTTACTCAAACTGTCACTTCCAGAGAGGTTAAACTTACCATATCATAGGTTTCTATTTCCTCTCCCATCGCCAATTTATCTTGAATATGGAGTTGGATCGCATCACGAATGTTCTCCATTAATACTTCATAAGTTTCACCTTGAGTATAGCATCCTTCCAACTCCGGACAGAATGCAATGTATCCGTCTGCATCTTTTTCGACCACTACGGACAACTTATACTGTTTCATCGATCTGCACCTGTTCTAATGAAGATAACACTATCTGGATTATTAATCTTTATTCCTGTATCTATCGGCCCCTTGCTCCTCACTGGCAATTCACTGGCTTCACTTCATTGACTGTCTATCAGCAACCGCTCAACCTAACCTATTTGCTTGAATTAGCAGGATTCTAACCATCTCCGACCACTCGTACCCCCCGGAACGTGAATGATCTAACTTACACTCTGTTGACAGACGATAATTCACTCCACACGTTCACCACTCCACCCTTCATCGCTTGGTGCGCAATCGCACTGAAGAGTATGGAGACGATAGTAGAATCTTATTAATGACAATGCCTATACTTCCGATAATACACCCCTCAAATATCTCCGTCTATCCTTCCATTGTGGTTCGTTTCTTCCTCAGTACCTGCTCCCATATCCGTAGGATCGGTATCATTGTCATACACATTGGTGGTGCAGTGGTCCGGGTGTGAGAGGTCACCACCTCGAATGTCAGGGGAATCACGAAGTGATTCGACAAGATCTACTGCATTTATCTTGCCGTCTCCATGGAAATCCTCACACCAGTTGCCATTGGTCCTTGAACTGTTCTGGTCCTGTATTCCTATGAGAGAATGACACCGATGTATCCCAAGGCCATTCATGGACATAAAAAAATAAAAAAAAAGGGGAGATGGTTTCCCATCTCCCGATCGTCAATTAGCGAGGGACTACTCAATTTCTGCTATCCCGAAATCTTCATCAGAGAGATCCTCCACCTCATAGTCCTCGGTGATATCGACCTCTTCCTCATCCTCTTCATAGTATCCCTCATCATCCTCAGAGCCCTCCTCATCCTCGAATACTGCATCGCACTCGGGGCAGGAAATCGCATCTGATGGGATACCCGCTCCACACTCGGGGCATTCGAATAGATCATCCTCGAATTCTGATCCGCAGATCGGGCAGATAGCATCCTCGCCCTCTACGACATTGCCGCAGACAGGGCACATGAACTCACCCTCGCCCATCTCATCATAATCACCATAATAAGCGGGGTCCTGGCGACGTCCACCAAATCTTGGTCTGTGCTGATGCCCCTCTTCCTCTTCTTCCTCCTCTTTTGGTCTGTTCAAGAGGTAGTAGATGATCACGATGATCACGAGGACAACAATGGCGATGAGTATAATGATCGCCCATGGCGGCTCATCATCTGCCTCACTACTCACTGATTTGGGCAAATTGATATCCTCTGGAAGCTCCGTTGTCTCCCCGGAGTTGATGGTGAAATCCTTGGTATATTCGTCATAACCATTCACCATAATGGAAAGGGTCCAGACTCCCTCTTCCACATCAATGAACTCGAATTCCCCGGCGAGATTTGGGGTCTTGGTCAATACATTGTTCACTCCAGTGGAAAGTTTAATGGTCACCTGGGATGGAGAGAATGGGATCCCTTCCTCATTGAGGACCTTTCCTACCAGCGAACCCGTAGTGATAAGCACCTCGGTCTCAAAGGACCAATAAAATCCAAGGAAGTCGAATGATGGCTCCATTGGAGCAATATCTGGATCAAGGGAGATGGAATACCTTGTGCCGTAATCAAGATCCTCGACCGGGTCAAGATAAGCTCTCTTGGTCAGTGGATCATAGGTAATGACCGAGTTAACGATCCTTCCACCCCTCTCTGTCATCTCGATGTTGTCTCCATTGATCGTGTCCTCATCCATGGCTACAGGGAAGACTATGAAGATCGTGACATCGATAGGTACTTCATTCGCATCATCAAGTGGGAAGAAGGAGATCAGCTCAACCTCCTGGATGTCCAATTCAGTATTGAATGTTGAATAGACAGGAGCAGGGAAGAAATCTCCATTTGTGTCCTGGACCCATGATGTTACCTCTATCTGATACTCCGTCCCATAGGACAGAGGAGGATCAGGGGTGATCACCACGGTCATATCACTATCTGCAAAGGAGTAGATCACCGAGATCACATCGCCAGTTGAAAGTTTCTTGAGGATCAGGGTGGTGGAATCCACCGAGGTCCTATCGATGGGTCTGGTGAAGAACACAGATATCGAATCGAATACAGGGAAGACCAGCTCGCCATTCGGTACCGAGAAGTTTACCGCGAAGGGGATATCTCCAAGCTGGAGGTCCATAGTGTTCCATGTCCCCTGGGCAATGTTCATGTTGACCGTATCATCCTCGTAACCTGAGAATGAAGCTGTTATGGTGATATTGCCAGCTGAAACCTCTTCGATCTCAAAGTAACCGGTGGAATTCGTGCTCGTGGTGATGTCGGCGAAATCGTCTGCAGAGACAGTGATCCATGTCCCGGCTGCTGGTGAATTATCGGGAAGTTTTACATTTCCTCTTAGGCCACCGACCTCAAGCATTGCAAGGGATACATCAACCATCTGTGTCTCGCCCGGAACCACTGTTACAGCGGTAACGTTGCCTGATGCCCACATCTTTGTGAACTCGATGGAGTAGTTTCCTGCAGGAATATCATAAAAGAAGTATTTTCCATCCACATCGGTCATGGTGGATGTCTCTGGTGATGTGGATACAATGACCTCAACTCCCGGAAGTGGCGAACCCTCTGAAGTTACAGTTCCTTCTATTACAGGTGGATTTGCTACCTCGAAGGTGACCAAATCCTCGTTGTTGGCCTCGTCGTATGTATCATAATATACACTGAAGGTTGCCTCATAGGGTCCTGATGAATTTGGGGTCCATCCAGGGAACGAAGCTATCCAGTATTTACCAGGAGATACTGCGGGGGAAGCTGGAGTGAGGATCTCCATAGATTCGTCATAGACCGTGTCAGAAACAACATCATCCGTTTCGATCAGAAGGTTGATGTTGACGTTATCCGCGAAATTATCCACGTTTCCTGCGAAAGAAACGTTGCAGATCGGGAACATCTCCACATTGAGATCATAACTCTCTCCCTCTTCAAAGCCCACATTGACAATGGAAAGGTCGACAACATCCATGACGTCGACAGTGATCATCTGCTGGGTTTCCACCAGACTGATGGTCGCATTGACCTTTATGTCAAACTGGCCCTCTGGAAGGTCGATCTCCAGAAGATCGCTCTTTGACCTTGAGCCAACAGGTATGAACTGAGGCCTGTCTATGAGCACTTCGTAGTGATGCACAGACCCATTGGATGTGTATGTGACATTCACAAAGAAGTCGATGAACTCTCCGTAATCCTGATCGCCCGTATTGTTGAGCATGATAGATACCATATGCGATCCAGCGGCGTATTCTCCACCTTCTGCGGTGGGTCCATCAATAAAAAGCTCATCGATCTCCGCACCCAACGCCCTTGTTGGTTCAGCCTGTACCGAAAGCGGTAATGCTGAAGCTATGAGTACGAATGCCACTAGAAAAAAACCTAACCTCTTGTCCATTTATTGCCCTCCCGTGTCCTCGAGCGCCATAGGGAAAAGACAGTGCAGCTGCATCCCCAGCATTGGCTCGTCTTTCGACTGCGCTAAATCGGAAATGGTTATACAATTATATATTATATTCTAACTCGAACTAGGTACCCGGGGACATCCGAGGGAATTCGGATAATATTGGTCCCAGGGTATCCTTTCAGCCATCCCTGTTAAATAATGGAAAACCATAGCAAAAGACAGGGTCGAAAAGATGCATCAGTTGGTTTCTGTGGATATGGAAAAGGACCTCCTCGAGGCGAATAGAAAGCTTGCCGGGGAGAACCATGATATATTGAAGGAAAAGGGTATCAGATCCGTGGACATGATGGGCTCCATAGGATCTGGAAAAACACTGCTTATCGAGAGATTGGCCATCTTTCTCAAGGATAGGAACATCAAAGCAGGTGTTATCACAGGTGATGTCGTTGGAGACGATGATTACAAGCGGGTCATTTCCCAGGGAGTTCCAGCTGTCAATGTTAACACCGGAAAAGAGTGCCATATCGACGCTCACCTGGCAGAACATGCCATCGAGGACATGGACCTTGAAAATATCGATGTCCTCCTAATAGAAAATGTTGGAAACCTTGTCTGCCCAGCCGATTTCCCACTTGGAACAGATATAAGAGCTGTCATAATATCCGTGACAGAAGGGGACGACATGGTCAGGAAACATCCGTTGATATTCAAGGAAGCCGATGTCATCGTCATCAACAAGATGGACCTGGCCCAGGTCATGGAAGTGGATATTGAGGAATTGAAAAAGGATGCTTTCACTGTAAAACCAGGCGCAAATGTAGTGGTTACTGATGCAAAGCATGGTGTGGGGATCGAAGAGCTTGCGGAGGCAATGGGACTCATCTGAGTCCCATGAGGAGGTCCCATGTGGACCCTCAAGATCAAAGGTGTAGTTCAAGGGGTCGGTTTCAGACCCGCTGTTGTTCGTACAGCACTTAATGTTGGAGCTTCTGGATTCGTGAGGAACGACGGTTCACATGTAACTATCGCGGTGGATATCGATCCATCATCATTCATGGACCCATTGAAAGAAGAACTGGGACCCATGGCCAGGATCGAGAACGTTTCTATCAAGGAAATGAGTTGGTCAGATCTTCAGATGGAAGGGCCATCTGAATTCTCGATACTTCCTTCCACAGAGGGGGAGATGGATTCATCACTTCCATATGACACATCGATCTGCGACAAATGTTTCCATGAAATGATGGATCCGGATGACAGAAGGTTTCTACACCCTTTCACAAATTGTACGGATTGTGGAGCAAGATATACTCTGATCGATTCATTGCCATACGATCGGGAAAGGACCTCCATGGGAAGCTTCGAACATTGTGATGATTGTTCAAAGGAGTATGCTGATCATACATTCCGAAGGTTCCATGCTCAAACTCTATCCTGCTCAAAGGATGGACCTTCATACAGCTATCTTGATAAGGATCTCAAAACCAAAAGCAAGGGATGGGAATCATTCCTTGACTGTGCCCGGGCCATCGAAGAGGGAAAACTGCTCGTTGTCAAAGGTTGGGGTGGTATGCATATAGTTTCCCACCCTCAGAGATTGAAGGAGCTTCGCAAGTGGTACAAGAGACCTTACAAACCATTTGCTCTCATGGTGAAGGATATTGAGACGGCATCCGAGATAGCTGATCTGGGGCCCTATGAAAAGAAGCTCCTATCTTCTCCATCGAGACCCATTGTTCTTCTGAAACGGCTCCAGGACCCACCCCAATGGGCTACAGAACCTCTGGAAGACGCTTCACCTGGTCTGGGAAATATCGGATTATATCTCCCTTATTCCGGGATCCACCACTTGCTTTTCAAAGCTATGAAAGATATTGGATCCGACCTCAGATGGTTCGTGATGACATCTGCGAATCCACCCGGGGAACCAATGGCGCTAGAGATCGATGATGTCAGCAAGATGGTAGCAGATGGATATTTTGTGCATGATAGACGGATCTCTGCAAGATGTGATGACTCCGTACTTGTCCCCATCCCATTCTATGATATGGTTAGGGCGAAACCAGGACCATTTGGGATGAAGGGTTTGCCGATCAGAAGGTCCAGAGGCATGGTCCCGGATCCGTTGGACATTCCACATCAAAGAAAGCTTCTTTCCCTTGGAGCAGAAAGGAATGTATCCATCTCGGTCACATCATCTGGAAAAGTATTCACCAGTCCTTATATTGGCAACTCCCGACACCCTTCAGTGCTGGAATATGCAGCTGGGTCAGCTGATCGGTTCCGCTATCTGTTCGGAGCCGATACCATAGATGGTGTGGTGATTGACAAGCACCCCAGGTACACGATTCGGAGAATGGGACAGAGGATCTCAGAGGAAGAGAATGTTCCCCTACTGGAGGTGCAGCATCATCATGCACATGCCGCTTCCCTGATGGTTGACGCCTCCTTGGATGAATTAACAACGATCGTGGTGGATGGCGTAGGATATGGTGATGATGGTCTGATCTGGGGTGGGGAGGTGATCCACACTGAAAAGGGCAATTACACCAGGATCGGCCACCTTGAAGAGTTTGGTTTGTATGGTGGGGATAACGCTTCATACCACCCCGAGAGGATCGCATATTGGCTCACGCATGAGGTCAAGGAACATCTGGACCTGGGAGATCCCAGATCCATGGAGATCTTTGATGAGACCCATCAACGTGCGATCAGAACAACTTCTCTTGGAAGGGTACTCGATGCTCTATCATCATTGATGCTTGGAGTGAGGGAGAGGACCTATGATGGAGAACCGGCGATCAGGCTGGAAAAGCTTCTTTCAAGTTCAACTTCTCCAAGATATGATCTATTTGAAAGTGGAGAGATACGAAAAGAGATCGGTGTTATCGACCGGTGGAGATCCCTACTGGAAGAAATTAAAAGAACCGCTGATGAAGAACTGAAACCTGGTCTGACCTTGGACTATAGAACAAGGGCAGACCTGTCGATGGGATTTGTTGGATCGATCATAGATGAGATGGTCAAGGTGGCTGTGACCACCGAGAAAGTGCTGGATGAGGAGGGGAGACCTCTGATAGGAATTTCAGGGGGAGTATCGTTCAATGTCCCAATTGTAAAGAGGTTCGTCGATTCATGCATTGAACAGGGTGCAATGCCTGTCCTTCATTCACGGGTTCCCCCGGGTGACGGGGGTATCTCCGTTGGTCAAGCTTATCTTGGTGGATGGTTCCTTAACAGGTGATCGGCCATGAATCATCCAAAAACCTGATAAATGACATATCAGGTGTGGGGCCCATGTGCCTTGCCATTCCCGGACAGGTAGTCGAGCTGAAAGAGGACCACATGGCCATGGTGGACTATGGTGGAACCAGAAGGGAAGCGAATGTTATGTATGTTCAACCGGTGATCGGAGATTGGGTCATAGTTCATGCTGGTTTTGCACTTCAGATCCTCGATGAAGAGGATGCGAAGGAGACACTCGCTCTCTGGGACGAGGCAATTGAAGCTTTCAAACAGGAAAATTCTGGATAGGGGATGCACCTTTGCATGAGCTACAGATAGCTTCGAACCTGGTGAATGCGGTCATGGATGCGGCCAAGGAATACAAGAACGCTACCAAGATCGAAACGGTACATCTTTCCATAGGAAAACTATCTTTTGTAGGTGAAGAGCAACTTCGATTCTGCTGGGGTGCCATCACCGATGAGAGAGAAATACTGAAAGGATCCGAGCTGATAATTTCTGATGAAGAGGTCGAGATAAGCTGTTCTTCATGTGGATATGTCGGTGATCTCGAGGTCTCTGAGGACCCGCTATATCATTACATGATGCCGATCTTTGCATGCCCCAAATGCAAGGGTGATGTGGAGATCACGAAAGGCAACGGTGTCACCATCACCAATATTAAGCTCATGATAGATGATGGAGAGGAGACCGATGGATAATTTCAAGCTCAGGGATAAGGACATGGCCAAGAAGGTCCTGAAGGCCATTGAAGATCTCGGACAGCAGATAATGGTCATGCATGTCTGCGGGACGCATCAGGATACATTGGTCAAATTCGGTCTTGAACCTCTTCTGAAGGATGTTGGTGTGAACATCCGTCAAGGTCCCGGTTGTCCCGTCTGTGTCACAACAGGGGAGGAGATCGAGATGGCCATCGAACTTGCCAGGAAAGGCAAGATCATTACTTCGTTTGGAGACATGGTCAAAGTCCCTGGAAAGAAGGAGACACTGGCTGACATCAGGTCCGATGGCGGTGATGTCAGGATAGTATATTCTCCGGATGATGCCCTGAAGCTGGCAAAGGAGAATCCAGATAGAGAAGTAGTGTTCCTGGGGATAGGATTCGAGACAACAGCTCCCACAACCTCGGCACTTCTATTTGGAGATCGGGCGCCGGAAAATCTTTCAGTATTATCTTATCACAGAACCGTCCCACCTGCACTGAGGTTCATTGCAGAAGCTGGAGAGATCCGATTGAACGGCCTCATACAACCCGGCCACGTATCAATGGTGATCGGAGAGAGACCGTACGAATTCCTTTCCAGTGAGTTCTCCATGCCCCAGGTCATCTCCGGATTCGAACCATTGGACCTTCTAATGGGCTGCCTGGAGATCGCAAAACAGACTGTTGATGGT
>JAUVBH010000004.1 GCA_030591285.1 Thermoplasmatota archaeon | reverse complement strand
TATCCATTTGCCATCAGGTGAGAAGCTTGCATTCAACTTCTGACCAAGTGGAAGCTTGATCTTCTTCTCCTTTCCTTTGTTCAGATCAAACAAAAAGATATCATGTGAATATGGTTCGAGACCAGGATCCGATTCTCTGTTGGAGATGTACAAGATCGAATTTCCATCAGGGGACCATCTTGGTTGAATATTATCGTTTGTGCCATTCTCGGTCAGTTGTTTGGTCTTCCCATTTTTAATGTCGATAATATGGATGTTGAAATTCTCATTGTTGAAAAATCCCTCTCCATCCATCTTGAAAAAGACCTTTTCATAGTGGCGGTAGACAACACCTTTTTCCTTTTTCTTGGGATCAGTATCTCTTTCAAGCTCCTCTTCACTCTTATTTCTGAACGAGATCACGAGTTGTTTTCCATCTGGAGACCATTCGAAGTAAGAAAAGCTCCCTTTAAGATCGGTGATGGGGCGAGCTTCGCCTCCACCGAAGGGTATGGAAAACAACTGGAACTGTTTTCCATCCAATCGATTGGAGAGGAAAGCTATATGACTGCCATCCGGGGACCATCTCGGAGAGGTATCATTCTGGTCACCGTAGGTAAACTGCCGGGGTTTACCACCTTTTGTGGGGACTATCCAGATGTTGGAGAATTTCTTCTCTGTGGACCGATCCACTCTTTGAAGAGTGTACGCGACATGGTTCCCATCAGGTGAGATCCGGGCCCCGATGATGTTCTTCATATCGTACAGGTCCTGCGGTGTTATCTTGGTCTTCTTGGTCCTTGCCATGTTGGGCCCCCTTTACCTGAATATGAATAGTTGAATAATCAATTTATCGAGAAAAGCGGGCCCACGGGGATTCGAACCCCGGTATGAAGCTCCGGAGGCTTCTAGGATATCCAAGCTACCTCATGGGCCCATGAATTATTTGACAGCGATATGCTGTCGAATAGTTCTATCTTTCGGGAATACATCTCTATCTTTCAAACAGGTACAATGAGAGACCATGGAATTCTTTTTCTATCGAAGGGGCCCCCATCACCGATTCAATATGATCCATGGTCCAACCATCATCCTTGTAATCCTTCACCACAACCCAAACCCTGTCGGAATCTCCAATCTTTTCCGATAGATCTGTTGCATTCGAGGTAATAATAATATGAAGGTCGGGATCATAATATGATATCGATCTGTACTCCCAGAATGGAACTGGAACAATGACATCCCCGTCCAGCTTGTTCTTATCCAGATAGGAGATGGTACTTCTCCAATCATCCTTTTCCACCTTAAGATATTGTACAGGAAGAGCCATGATCGATAAGATGATCACGGCACCAAGGAGGCCATTCCTGATCTTCATTGACCTCTTGTTCCTGATTGGTCTGATCGCTAGGAAAATCACCACCGGAGCAAGGATGAGAAAGTATCTAGGTCCGAAGATATTCATTATCTGCAGTGAGATGAGCAGGGCCGAAAGAGGCAATATTATCATGAATATTGCAGATAATATTCTGTTGCTACTTTCCGGACCGGTTCTATTCTTTACCTTTACAACTGATCCCCAGATCATACAAATGAAAAGAATGAGAGATGCCAGGAACATCGGCAGTTGGACGATACTATCAGGTGTGGCATATGCCCCTGTCAGGAATGGATAGATGGACAGAAAGGAAACAATAGAGAGGGATATTCCACCACCTGTTTCCTGTGAAAAGAGGAACCCTTCAGAAACCAGGAAAATGAACCAGATCGAACCGGATAGGATCGGAAGGTAAGTAGGCCACGCTTTCTTTACCAGTTCTTTCCACCCACTCCATCCAGACCTTTTCCAGATAATGTAAGAAAAATAGAGCAATTCACAGATGATGAAGAGATAGGAATAATAGTGAGTATAGGCAAGAAGAATGTTCGAAACAAGAAGCAGTCCTGCTGATAATTTAGTTGATGGTATCAATTTAGGATCAATATGTTCCAGCAATGCAAGGAAAGAAACTGATGCCAATAAAATGATCATTGCATACATCTTTGCTTCCTGTCCAAAATATACCTGGACCGGGAGCACACAAGCAATTGATCCTGCTATAATACCGGCCCGGAATGAAAGCCTTCTGCCAATGAGATACATGGGGATCATGGAAAGAGCGCCCACCAGGACCGAAAATGAACGAAGACCCACTTCGGATGTCCCGAACAATCTTCCCCAACCCATCATCAAGACATAATAGAGAGGAAGATGGTCCCTCTCTCCGATGGATCTCATCACCTCCATGAATCCCCATCCAGACCTGCGAGCTGTCATTACCTCATCGATCCAGAATGACTCCGAACCAAGGGCAATTGACCTGATAACAAAAGCTGCAATTACGAGCACGATCACAGTGACCAGGTCCCTTCTGTTCAGAGAAGGATCATTCTTTTCTCCATCGGTCGTCAACTAAGTAACTCCCAAACTACCTGAGGACAGGGCAATGTGCCCAGAATGAACGGGGATGTTATTATTCTTCGTCTCCCCAGCCTTCCTCTTCTTCTTCCTTACCCCTCTTACTGATAACAACAACAACCGCGATCACAGCGATCAATATCAGGATTATCACTATCACGATGGTAGCAATTATCGCTCCACTTACTCCTGCTGAATCATCATCATCTGGTGCAACATCATCATCCACAATGTCATCATCGTCGTCACCTATGTCTTCATCAACAACGGTGAAGCTGAAGGTCATGTTCTCAGTGAGGTTCCTTCCGAAGAAGTCCAATGCGGAATCACCAAGGGTAACAATATATTCCTGACCTTCTTCCCAACCATCAGTTGGCGTGAAGATCAAAGTGAAATTTTCCCATGTGATCTCTCCTTCTATCGATGGATCGATCGTGAAAGCTTCCTCGACCGATGTCTGGTTCATGGGCCCCGAGAAGGTTATCTTCAGAGGTTTGCTCAATGACTGCTTATCGTCCTCCACGGAAGGTATTCTCCCAACGGCCGGGTCCTCCATGAAGAGATATATCTTGGCCTCTGCAATATCTGATACCAGATCTGCAGTATCCTTTACTTTGACATAGACAGTTCTGAAGCCATCTCCTTCTCCGGCCCTGGTCTCCGGTGGAGCATGGTCCAACACCCACCTCAAATACGGATAATAGTCGTCCCAATCTGTCCAGGTGACATTGTCATTGGATATTGAGACCCATTTTACTCTGTTGGAACCTTCCGCTTCAAGCTCCAATGAGATACTGGGATCCATTGTAAACTTCTTTCCATCCAATATTTCGATAGAGCAAGATGGAGGTTGGTCCGAAGAGAATTCGACCTGAATATTCCCAATATTGTTGAGATCATCCGTCTCTCCACCCCCAAGGTTTTCAACAACAGCATAGATACGAGAGATGTTCGCATCAGCGATCATGTCAAATGTTACGGTCTCGACATCACCCTGAGGGATGACAGCTATCTCGATCGGGCCTCCGATAAGATTGCTCTCGTTGTCGATGTTGTCAGCATAAAGGGATACCTTGATGTTCCTTGAATCGGCACCTCCAAGGTTCCTGATATTAACATCAACCTGTACCTCATCCCCATCTTTTGCAAACTTATCGCTAACTGTTACGCTGTTGGAATATACTCCGACATCCGAACCGGTCCATCTGTCCATCGTCCCATTTCGAACGTATTCATCAGCTGCTTCCTGATCTGGAGCGCAAACGTATTCATGCATGTTGGTGTAATGCCACATGAGGGTCCAGTTGGTAGCAACAACATAATGACCTGAATTCATATGTTCTGTTTTGATGGTGACCTTGTTCGTTTTATCCTTGGAATCAGCCAGGTTCAACAGGTCCAATGGCACATCGAAAAGATATTTTCCATCGGGTATGGTCTCATCTATATTCCCGATCTCCACCCCATTGACAAGGACATGGATGTCATGTTCAGACACCGCATCTCCCATAGGTTCGAGTTCAAGTTCGAGCAGAACGGTGTCGATGTAGGTTGGGCTCATGGGAATTCTTTTGTTCACGGACCATGTGTAACCATCATCAAGGCTCATTACCAGATGCTGTGTATCCCACCCCGTCTTGTTGCTGTGCCAGGATAGGAACAGATCATCAGCAGCATGGTCGATGGAAGGATATTCGGAATAGTATTCATCATTGGTCAACCTGACCTCATCACCCATCGGCCCACCATCTTGTCTGACCATCTGATAATATATCTCGCTCTCCCCGTGTCTACTGTCCCTCCATACAACATGCATCGTTCCATTCTTCGAGATAGTAACAGCAGGTTCTCCTTTTTCTGTACCTGAATCGGTTATCTGACTGAAGGACCAGGCATTCCATTGCTGGTTAGAACTCTCTCTATGATAGATCTCATCGCTGCCGGTTCCATTGTCAATGAATATCAAATGAAGTTCATCATCCTCACCGATATGAACAACGGGTTGAGTTGATTCGGTATAATCGTAGGTTACTCTATAATCATTGGTCCAGGTCTCCTCCTCGGCATATTCATCTATCTCGAGTTTTTTAACAAAGATATTCTTGAATCCATCTCGATCATCGACCCAGAAGACGTGGATGTTATTATTTCGATCATAAGCAACCAGAGGAGTGCCCTTGTTGCTATCGAGATCTGTTACCCTTGTCTCCTCTGTCCAATCCTTGCCAGCGTTCTCGGTTCTTCTCATATAGACCTCATCGTGACCATCCCGATCATCGATCCAGACCAGGGTTGCATTTCCTTCGGTTCCACAGTCCATGTATGGCCAATATGCATTCCCGGGAGAATTTGTCATTTTCTTATAATCCTTCAAGGAGGCTCCCAGGTCCTTTGTGTAAGCTATCCATATCTCAGATCCATCTCCTCCATCCTGGTGGAAGTAGACATACATGTTCCGGGTGGTCACGAGAGTGCTTTGAAGTTTTGAAGTATCTATAAGGGGATCCGGGAAATACTGTTGAACCCCCGGTCTTAGTCCCATAATCTCAAAGGATCTGGTAGGTCTCAAGGGGGTATATTTTGGCCCATGGGATGAAGCTATTCCCATACTGGATTTTGCATAATCACCAAATGCACCCCATAAGGAATTCGTGAGATCGCTCCAACTGCTTGCTCCAGCCCATTGTGCAGCTGCATCTAGACCAGCATTGATCCCATCGTTTTTCAGCCCCTCGATCGCATTCATCACAACAGCAGTAACGATCGCTGTGACCAAGGGTACCAATCCCCCCGAGGCGAATATCATAGCAAAACCGAAAATGGCTTTTCCAATATTGTAAAGCTGCCAGAGAATACTCAATAGCTCGAAGAGATCGATCTCCGGATCGTTCGTGCAATATTGGTCTTCACCCTCTTCGGAATCCCAACCACCCCCTCCGCCACCACCAACTCCTCCAGGAGAACTGGGTCGGCCCCCGCCTGGTTTTCTGTTATGGTCTTCATCATCCTCATTCGGAGTACCATCTCCATCGATATCATCGTCTGATGAATCAGGGGTTCCATCATTATCCATGTCTTCCGGGTACTGATCATCCCAGTTGACTATGCCATCACCATCATAATCCGGGTCCCACCAATCCTGCCACCCGTCGTTATCATGGTCCAGCAGCGAGTTGTCCTTGTAATCAGGTATCTGGTCATTATCATCATCGTCATCGAGACCGTTGATTATAGTGTCGTTGTCATGATCGTCAGGATACGGGTCCAGATGATTGTATACACCATCGGCATCCCTATCAGGATCTATCTCATCTGGTGTTCCATCATTGTCGAAATCCCAGGGAAAGAAATCACTCATATCAGGCTGCCCGTCACCATCGTCATCGCTGTCATCGCTGTTCGGGATCCCATCGTTATCGGTATCCAGAGGTAGGGGGTCCTCTGCATCCGGGATCCCATCTCCGTCCTTGTCGTCATCAAGATCATTCGAGATCCCATCATTGTCCTGATCATCCTCGTCGAAGTAAACTGTCGGTACACCGCCCCAATTGGGATACAGGGATCCTGCAAAGATGTCCCACCCTTCAGGAACCTGGAAACTGAGATCCACCTCATACGATGTGTCAAAAGCTGAAACATTCAGAACTCCTTCCAACCCGGGGAAATGGAAATTCAAGAATGGTGAGACCTCGACCTCAAAACTTGCTCCAGGTCCAAGATATCCATGTGTGATATGAGGTTCGAAATTGATCCAATCTTCAAGTTCCGGATTCACATTCACCGACAGATCGGTCAATGGGTCACCATTGTTCTTGATCCTGAACCTCTTGGACAGTGTGTTCATATCGTACGCGATCTTAGTTATCTCCAGATCGACAAAGACATGATCAAGATCGAGCCATAGCGCTGCCTGGTCCACATATATCTCCAGGTCATCTATCGTTGTAAGGTTCAGGAGCAGCATGTAATAATGCTTCATTGCATCCTGGGCATGGACGGCAAATGTCAATTCCTCACTCTCTCCAGGCGGACTGGACATCCTTGCGTCTTCAGAACCATCGCCAACGAATCCAACTATCAGATCATCATGGGGGTTGTAGACAGTTGCCTCCACCACATGTACTACATCATCCATGTTCCTTATTGAAAAACTGAAGGTCTGGTCGTAATCTCGTTTTATAGGAATGTCGTAATATTCCTTGTCGAAGACCACTTTACTTCCCACTCGGAATGTTCGATCAGTGGATCGGGAATAACCCCTGTCTGTTGAGCTGACAACAAAAAATTGGTAGTCGATCTCTTGTTCAAGGTCTTCCAGAACAATCTGATGGAATGTTCCATTCTCCCCTATGAACGGATCATATTCAGAACTCCCCTCCTTACGTAAATAGACCTCCGTAGTGCTATTCACGGGGGTCCTCCAGGACACTAATACGCTTGGATCGCTTGATCGATAACTCCCCAAAGGCAAAAGATCGGTTATTCTAGGATCTTCATCGATGATCAACCAACCTGCCGCTTCCTTGACATCACCGAGAGCAGTAGGGGTCCCTGTGACTATGAAATCATAGGAGCCCTCCTCAATATCAGATGAGGAAGTTATGGTCAGGATTGCACTTTTTCTCGTTCCGGGGGCCAAATATACTTCGTCTTGGGAAAGTTCTGCCTCGAATTGATCTGAGATATCAACATCAAGGGAATACTCCTCGTGGAGTCCTCCGTCATTGTATAATGATAGCATGAACTCAAAGGTCTCTCCGGGATTGATCTCAGCCTGGGTTGGGATCAGAGAGATCCCGGTCTTTGTTGATGGGAGGGCCATACTTAGATCAGAGTATGTGCTGTTAGCGGATCCATATCTGGCTCTAACAGAATAAGCATATATGGCGCCATTTTCAACGGTATCATCAAGATACGAGCTGCCTGAAGTTTCCTTGAGCAAGGAGAGATCATCAGGATCCCCCCAGAACAGATGGGAACTCGGGATCACATGCTCCGGGAACAGGTCCGAACTCCACTGAAGAGACATGGCCGAGATGTCATCGGTCTCGATGTAATCCAACCTTATTGGATAGAAACCACGGTCAAGATAGGCATATCCATAACTTGAGGTGATCCCACCCTCTTGTGGATCAATGATCAATAGCGACCCGTTCACCCATAGTCTGGCCCTGTCATCGTTCACAGCAATGAATTCATAGATCCCCGACCTGTCGATCTTGATAAAGCCAGACCATCTCATTGAGAACAGATCATCTCCTATGTCACCATCCGGTGAACCTTGGCCCCAATTGAGATCAACGGTCCTGTCAACTCTGGATAGCTTGAGGTCCGTGAAATTCTCTGTGGCGAAATACTCCCCCATGAGACCGTTCTGAGCTGTGGCCCTGTGAACATTGTAGCCATCCGGAGAGCCTGTCCCATCCCATTTCAGGAGTACACTTTCGTCTCCCGAGGTGATGTTGAAATTTCTTGGAGGTAGTTTGAAGTCATCATAATAGTCCTCGATCTCAAATGGAGCAAGCACTCGATTCAGGATCATGACCTCGTCCAGTTTCCCGAGGAAAGCCTGGTTTCTATCGAAATCTCCGCCCATTACATCCTGCTCCTGGCCAACCACGATCGCTCCATCTTGTAGCATGGCCTCCCCCTGGCCCCAGGTATAATTGTATCGGAGCTCGGAATCCTTGAAGACCTTGACGTTTCCATCCGAACTTTTCCAGGTCAACGCAATATGGTGCCATTCCCCATCGGTGATGGAGATGCCCGTGTCCATGGGAACGTTCTTGAAATAGATCCGAAGGTTCTGACAATTGTAGAAAAAGAACTCGTTCTCCTCCACGGCGGTGCCGTATGATATGGGGACCCTTGTGATCGTCTTGTGAGAGGTCTTGGCCCAGAAAGCGAATGTGAACTCGTCAGATGGCAGATCGAAATCCTCAACTATGGCATAATCATCGACCCCATTGAGATCCAAACAGCTCCCGGAAATCCCATCAGCCCAGAGAGGATCGTTGTGGTCTTCGTTTTCAGTGTCCCCGAGGCGAAGATCGAAACCACCGGACCCACCATCGACTGCAGTCTGTCCGGATCCCTCGTTAAAAGACCATGTAGCGACGATATCCTCCGGTTCTATCGGAAGGACGCCTTCATTACCCATCATCACCTGGAAACCGGTTATAAGAAGTAAAGCTGCAATACTGACCGATATCCACCTCATATTCGAATTTGACATTGGAACACCTCCTCCAATTTGAACCCGAAATGGGTCCATGATCCCTGATTGTAATGGTATTTTGGACAATAAATGGTTTTCTAGGGCCAGGCAATTTGTTCAGTAACATTCTTTCTTATCCATTTTAATATCATGAAATACAATTTATTCACATATGCCTGCAGAAAAGATGCCGTCAACCAAGGAAAAGATATTCTTCTGGTTGATCGTCGGAACGATCTCCGTCTTCTTCGCAGAGGTCATCTCCTGCTCCGAACCCTTTGGATTGTTCAAACCATGGAGCGCGGTCCTTCTTGTACTTCTCTACGGCATCCATACTCTTCTCCTTGCTTCACTTGTGTTCAGAGGGAGAGTGTCATTCGGTGCTTTGTTTGCAGCAGGCTGCATCTTCGGTCTGTACGAGGCTTACATCACCAAAGTCCTATTCCATCCTCATTGGGGGGCATCCCCACTGAGATACTTTGGAGTGGATTTCCTATGGACCATGATATTGGTACTTTGGTGGCATGTGTTCTTCGCTTTCATCATTCCACTCTTCGTCTCTGAGAGACTCTTGACTAGATCCAAATCGATAATGGATGCTCTACCGGGACCAATTAGAAAATTACTGAGAACCAGGACCGGTTTCCTGGTCTTGGTTTTCTCTTTTGTCATATGGGCTGCATTGTTCATGGGTGGGAATATGCCAATTTTCTGGTTGGCTCCCATCGCCATCATTGTGAATGTTGTATTGATCGGTGGTCTTATAATGATCTTCAGAAAGAAGGTTGGAGCGAAATACACTATGAGATCTCTCCTTCCGGATGGAAAAGAGTTCTGGATCTTATTTGGTATATTGATGCTGATCTATATTCCACTGGGAATATTGTGGGCTCCTGAGAAAATTGCTGGATTTGTTGGACAAGCCTTCATCCTCATCTTGTATGCACTCTTCTTTGGTCTGTTGATCCTGAATATCAGATCTTCAAAGAAAAGGGACCAGAAAAGGAGTAAGATCGCCAATATGAAATTGAGCTGGAAGGGAGTTTTGATCCTTATCGCTACTTTTTCTCTGATATCCTTATTAGTGGGAATTTCAGGGATCGGAGTTATTTTCATTCTTCTATCTTTCTTCTTTGGGATAATGATCGGGTTCATCTCTCTTGGGATCACAATATATCAAGCTTTCAAGAGCTGAAACTGTATTGAAAAAATAGTGAAAAGAATGGGGCCCGAAAAAGAGCCCCATATTAGCAGGTATTTACCTACTCTTTCTTGTTGAACTCTGTGTACCCGCACTTTCCACAGGCGAACCTGTCAGGGTGCTGGGCCATGAAGACGCCCTCGCATTTCGGGCAGAACTTCTTCTTCCTCTGGATCTTCTCATCCTTGATGTCGTAGAGCTGGTGTCCTTTCATATTATTCACCTTCACTCTTTGCTGCCTTCTTCTTGGGATCTACCCAGAGATTGTTGCGCTTGAGGATATGGTCTGCCTCAATTGATCTTGCCTTCTCAGCGGTCTTGTACACCTTGGCGAATACCATTGTCTCATCCCTACCAAAGTGGGATTCAAGTGAATCCACTACAAGCGCCTCGTTCTTCAGCCCAAGGTTCTCCTTGATAACAGCTGATAGTTCCTTTCTCGAGGGGGTAGATTCCTTGGTGTGCTTGACCTTGATCTTCACCTCTGTCCTCTCGAGAAGAAGATTGTCGTGCTTCTCTACGATGTCTATCTCCATACCGTTCACACCTCCATTTCCTGGAGCATATCTTTGACCGTGTCTTTGATCCCAGCATCCACCTTCAAGACCACCAATCCTGCATCTGGCTGACCATATGCAACTGTAGCTCCCTCGGGAAGCAGCTGAACTGCAGCCAGAGTTGAAAGGTCTTCCTCTCCCTCCACTTCGATGAGTATGGGACCGGTCAGTCCTTCCCCATCCACTACGATGGTCTCTATAGCCTCATCTATGGCCTTGAAAAGTTCACCGCCAAGCATTCCAGCGGCGTTCTTTACCTTAACGACCTTCGATGGGGACACCATGAGGGTTGGGATCTCTTTCCCTCTCTTGGTGTGATTATCTACTAAAATGAGTTGTGGAACATAATCCATACCGGTGAGAACAGATGCTGTTACATCACCAACCAATACCAACGGATATGTTATCAGGGAGTCCAAACGAGACTTGGTCCTTTCCTCGTTGGGGACCAGTTCGCCCAATGGGGTTTTGAGGACTGCCCTGAGATGGTCCGTCAGCATATAGAGCATCGATTCACCTGACCTTGAGAGCGTACTTACCGTTCGCTCTAATGCTCATATGCTGCGCAACATCTGATGATTCCCAGTCCAAGATAACAACCATGCCCTGCCACTCTTTGGAGAGATCTCCTTCGCAGAGGGGGCATTTATCCTGATCCGTTAGGAACATACATTTTTTGCAGGCAAGCATTCATATCACTTCTTCTTAGGGGATGGAGATTCACCTTCTATATGGTGTCTCTCATTATACTCGTCTTCAAGCCACTCAATTTTCCCAAGTCCAGCCTGTCTCATGGTCAGACCGATCCTGGATTCCCTTGGTGACCTCTCGTTCATGGACATGGAAACTATCCTCGCCCTTACCTTGTCTCCGACCTTAAGGTCCCGCTTGCTCTCCTTTCCAACAAGCCTCATGTTACCAAGGTCGACATCAATGTGGTCATCCATGACCTGACTGATGTGGACGAGTCCATCCAGAGGGCCAAACCTAACGAAAGCTCCGAACTTGAGGATCTCCACAACTATACCCTCAACGACCTCGTGGAGCATAGGTTGGAAAACAAGGGCCTTGAAATTGACCTTCTGGAAGATCGCCCCATCTCCGTGGACTATCCTTCCCTCATCGAACCTACTCACATCGGTCGCGTCGATGACGAGCCTGTTGAGACTGTCCATCCTTCCCTCGAAGTTCCTTCTGGTGAGGTAGTCAGCTACCACATCGAGGTCCTTCCCCAAATAGTGAGGAGGGATGCGGATGACATCTTCGCGCTGTATCATCTTGTACATCTGGGATCACCCTGGACAGTTGATTTTCTACCTGCGTTTGACATAACCGTACAGTTATATATATACAGGCAGGAAAAGGGCTAATCTACTTCTCCTTTATAAGGGTTCCCCCACTGGATTTTAGTGCTGGGTCCTACAATGGAAGCAGTTTATCATCTTCCCAAACAAAATCTGCTACTGACCTTTTTCTCCAGTTCCTGCCTTCCATAACAGCACCTGCGATCAATGGGATAGCAACAGACATTTCCACATGCACCATTGCATAGGTGGCTTCCGAATCGATCTTTCCCCATGATTGGGCCTCACCGAGAGTTGATCCAGACAGACCTCCCCATTCGGCCCTGTCCATGGTCACCTGGAATGCATATTCATGACCATCCTGATCGCCATACAACATATCTGCCATGACTATTGCATCGTTGATGTAATTCTTTGGAACCCCGCCACCCAGGTAGATAGCACCTGTAGCTTTGGATTGGTGAACGATCTGGGCAATCTCGAAATTGTCCCTTATTGTATCAATGTGGAAGATCTCATCCATCCCCATTCCGGATTCCCGGCTGCGTTTGTAGGCTGTGGAAAGCCCGATCCCGATGGATGAATCTGCAATAGCAGGGCAGTAAACAGGAACTCCCATATTGTAGGCAGCCCCGAGGATGGAGTCCTCATCTTCCTGACATTTCTCCCCGAGGATCGCCAGGAACTCTCTGGTAGAATATTTTCGATGCTCCAGAGTATCCATGATATGGCCAATGTTGACATCGGTCTCCCTGAACTTGTCCTCATCGACATAGGTATCGTAGATCCGATCGATCATGTGTTTATGGAGAAGGACATCGTCTGAATTGGAGTCCCCTTTGTAGTGATCATAACCCATCGCCTGGTAGAAATCCTGATAGACGACGGCTCCTGTTGTAGCGATCACATCGATCAGTCCCATCTTGATCATGTCTGAGATCACCTTTCTCAGCCCAGCAGCAATGAGTGCTCCCGACATTCCCAGCATAACGGTGTGGGTTCCATCCTCGTCCACCATCTTCCTGAAGATATCAACACATTGTGAGAGCTTCCTGGCCTGGAATGATGTACCCGAAAAATGATCCACCAGTGTCCCGATACTGGTTTTCTCTGATAGGTCCAGCATCTTGATCGGTGTTTTCAATAGATCCTCTCTACTGGGAACATCCTTTGACATTTATACCACCATTTATGGAACGAATACGGCTGCGGATAGGACCGTGGTCCACCTGCCCTTATCATCAACCTCTGCATAGGAAGTGATGTTCTGGGTGTGGACGATCCTGCCATCTATCTTGAAAAGCTCTCTTTTCTCATCATAATCAGAATCAACATCGAATTGAATACCTAATGTTGAAGCGAGCATTTCAGCTGCAAGGTCCTCTGCATAATCTCCAGCCTCTTTTGCCAGCTGACCGTATTGATGATGCTCGGAAAGATAGCCATGCATTTTAATCTCCTGGGGTATGGCCAACCCGATCGAAGCAGCAAGTCTTCTCCCTGGTTCATTTGACTCTGCCTTGCTCATGACACAGAATACTATCTGACCAGGATTCAGTTCACGGAGACCTTCAACGCTTTCCATGATCTCGCAACCTGGAGGATGGATCGAAGAGACATGTACCAGATTGAATTTTTCGATACCTGCATCCCTAAGAGCCAGTTCAAAGCTAGCCAATTTCTCCCTGTGCCTTCCCACTCCATCAGTAAGGAAGAGCCTTTTAGGAGTAAAACCACTTCCATGTTCCATGAGAAGAGAAAATCCGTTATCTATTTAAATCAAATGGAAAGGGAGCATCATTTCGATCATCAATAACAGTAAAATAATTAACCAGAGATATTGAACCCAGACTGGTGTTCAAGGGTACCCTTATATATGACTTCTTTATTAGCGGGTGCACGCGAGGGATACCGCCCTCTATAACTGGATAGTGATTCAGATGCCCAGGAAACCAAATCGGATGTATCGGCAGGTAGTAGGACAGGCCTTCACAAGGAAAGAATATACTGGAGGTGTTCCTGCACCGAGGATCCAAAATTTTGTAATGGGCAACAGGACGGATGATTTTCCTCTTGTCCTCCATCTAATTCTCAAGGAGACCTGTCAGGTCAGACATACGGCTCTTGAAGCAGCCCGTATCGCGGCCAACAAGTATATCTCAAGAATGGCAGGGACCCAGAACTATAGACTTGTGGTCAGGGTATACCCGCATCAGATCCTCAGAGAGAACAAACAGGCAACAGGCGCCGGTGCAGATAGGGTTTCACAGGGAATGAGGAAATCCTTCGGCAAGAATGTTGGGACAGCTGCCAGGGTCAAAAGAGGACAACAGGTCATGACCATCATGGTAAATCCACAGATGGAGATCGATGCAAAGATCGCTCTGAAAAAAGCCTCTCAGAAGCTTCCAAGCCCGGTTTCCATTTTAAAGGTAGTCTGACACAAGTATGCATTCTTGTATATCTTTAGCTTGAGCCCTGTAAGTATTCCAGATCAAAATAAGCAAACAGTTTTAACTCCCCTTTTCACTCTGGTCTCATGGCCCGGGGGAAGAAAAAGCCCAGGACCCAACCCGAATTCGATATCAAGGAGTTCAAGGACGAATATCTTTCCAGGTTCGTAAAGGACAAGAAGGAAGAGATCAGGGGAGAGACCATCGGATTTGAAGGGAAGGACCTGATAATAAAGCTGGAGGATAATTTCTACAAGATCCCCATTGCATCCGTTGAGCTTTCCGGTGATGTCCTGAACCTGAAGAAGAAGGTTGACTGGAAGAAGGCAAAGACACAGGGAGAGAAATGGAGAAAGAAAGAGCTAGACCCCCTGTGAGGTGATCCCCTGTCCGATGATGATTTTAAAAATAAAATGGTGATCGTGGTCCGAAAGGACCTCAAGATATCACCTGGAAAAATGGCAGTTCAGGTTGCACACGCAGCCGTGACCTGTGCGATACAAACACGAAAGAACAACCTCAGGTGGTTCAAGAACTGGTTCAATGAAGGCCAGAAGAAGGTTGTTGTTAAAGCGGTATCTGTCCGGGACCTCTATGAACTGAAAACCATAGCGGAGAGCCTGGGTATCACCACATCTCTGGTTCAGGATGCAGGTCTCACCGAAGTACCTCCTGGAACCGTCACATGTCTGGGTATTGGACCTGGACCCAATCCGGAGATCGACAAGGTCACAGGTTCACTATCACTGCTCTGAGGTGAGCATTTGGTTGACCGCCCCATCAAAAAAGAAGCCCGGATTATCGGTGTAGATGATGGTCCGTTCAACAGAGATTCTGAAAGAACCCTACTTGTTTTGACAGTATATCGAATGGACGGATATATCGAGGGGATCATCACTGGCCATATCACTACTGATGGAGATGATTCAGCGGAAAGGATCTCAGAACTTCTAAAGGATAGCAAATATGGCACTCAGGTTCGATGTATCATTTCAGATGGAGCATGCCTGGGAGGATTCAACGTACTGGACATGGAGCTTCTAAATCACCTCACTGGTCTTCCGATCATTACAGCATCCGATAAGGCTCCCAATACAAATGAGATCACTGAAGCGCTGAAGAATAATTTTAAAAACTGGGAAGAGAAGCTATCCCATATTACAAGATTTGAACCAAGACCTCTGAAACTGCCTGATGGTATGTGTTATGTGAGGGGAAAGGGTATTAGTCCTCAGGGAGCTGACGACATCATAAGGAGATGCACGGTTCGCGGAAGAACACCGGAACCGATACGGATCTCACATATGGTCGCAGCAGCGATCCATGAAGAAAATGGAAGGGTATGATTTGGAAAAGAAAGAGGTCCTGATCAAACTGGCCCATATGGGTGCCCTGGAGAGGTATATGAATCTCACCACCAGGGAACTCGGTGAGGTTCTGGGCACAAGCCAGCAATCGGCATCACTTTACCTACAAAAGCTGGAAGAGGAGGGTTTGATCAATCGTGTGAGGAGGAACAAGGGAACCTCTGTTACCATCACAAAGGAAGGGATGGATGTTCTCATGGGACTCTATGGACAATTGAGGTCCCTTTTCGAAACCAGTCGGGATATCCAGGTCAAGGGGAGCATATCGATAGGTTTGGGTGAGGGAGCATACTATCTGTCCCAGGAGCGGTATATAGAACAGATCAAGGAGAAGTTCGGTTTCAAACCATTCAAAGGCACCCTGAACATCAAGCTGATCACCAAGGATGCTCCTGTGCTGGAACTCCTGAAGAAGGGGCCAGGTATCGTCATTGAAGGATTCTCCTCCGGCGGCAGGTCCTTCGGAACATGCACCTGCTACCCATGCAGTGTAAATGGAAGTGGTGGGGTGATCATGGTCCCTAACAGAACAGTGCATGTCGGGACCATCGAGGTGGTGTCCGAGGTTAAGATCAGGGATCATCTCAAACTAAACGATGGCGATGATGTTATTGTCTCTATCACATACCCGGCTTACGAGGAAAAATAATTGGTAAATGATCAGGTTCGGCCCTGACGCCGATCACCATTCTGGTTCCTACCACCCCTACCATCATGATAAGGTCTGTAGTGGTCTCTTTTCTTGGGAACCTCAACTTTCAATTTCTCGGCCAGGAGCTTTACCATTCTATCCATGCAGAGCTGCAAAGTGCTGTCAGCCTTCCCCTTGCCGTTGAGTCCAGCTGCCCCATCATGGCCTCCTCCCTGATTTCCGGTCTCTCTCCCGACCTCCTCCATGAAGTGACCAAGGTGGACGCCAAGTCTGAGAATATGTGGTTTGGCCCTGGCGGATATCCGAAGTTCATCTCTTCTTTCAGCAGCAATGAAAACCACATCCCCTCCGGCAACAAGGAGTGCTCTTGCGGCAGCAGCTTCAAAAGAGGTTACTTTTGAAGTGGCAACGATCTGATCGCTGACCCTTTCGAACCTGATCCTTCTCATTGCTTTCAGCTGGGCAATTTTCTTGGATACATCGAAGTATTCATCACCTTCGATCATCCCAAGGACCCTCTCCATCTTCAACCCACTTCCATGGAGAACCATGGAACAGACATCCATGTCAACAGGCTTGGAGAAACGGAACTTACCCGTATCTGCAATTATTCCTGCAAGGGTCGATATTGCCATGGCCTCGTCCATTTGAGCACCGGTGAGAAATGCCATCTGCAATGCGATCTCAACACAGGCCCCTTTAGATGGATCGGAGTAGATATTACCATTCCAGTGGGAGTGATCAGGATGGTGATCCATGATCCAGTGTTTTGGCCAACTGGAGATGTCTCCGTCCGATACCTGAAGTGGAGATGATGAATCTACTATGATGACCAGAGAATAATCTTCCACTTTGGGATCTATCTCCATCTCGATCTCCAGACCCTGGAGAAGGCTTCTACCTGCATGGGAGATTGATTTGAAAGCTCCCAGATCAACCCATGGAAATGTTCTCTTCAAAATTATCGCAGTGCCCACTGCGTCAATATCGGCATTGTGATGTGCCAATATCAAAACGCCTTTCTCTCTATGATCAATGATGTCGGAAATGATCCGCCACATTGTCATCTCTTTTATCGGGAATGGAAGCTTTCCAGCTCCCATGGTCCATCCTTCCGGTCCGCTGGCCGGTGAAATGGGTGCTATCTGGGTCATTTATACCCCTTAAGAGACTCGTTGATCTCGGTTCCCATCTTCTCGTACATCTCTTTCATGCTCTTTTCCTGGTTCTCCATGGATCCAACCCTCACACCAAGGGTCTCTGCCTCTTCCTGAAGTTCCTTCAGAAGGGCATCCGTATCCTCAACCTTGATCAGAAGATCTCCGACCCTCCTGAAAACATCTCCTTCCTTTCTCGTCTCGAGAGCTTTGACAGCTTCATCGATCTCCCTCTTTCGGGCATCCATTTCCCCTTTCTGGGTCATGACCATCTGGAGCTGGGACTTCACCTGCTCGAACTGGGTCAGTTTTTCCTGGATTTCCTGTGGTACCTGAAAAGACATTTGTCAACCATCCTTTTTACGACCCATAGAGGCCGTTCATATTTATCTTTTTTAGATGAACGTGAATTCATTTCCAGGCGGTTTTCACCGCAGTGCTCACAAGTCCGAGATATGAGTTCAACATCGCCCTGAGGGTTGAAAGATCATCGGATGACATCATGAGTTTTAACAAGCTGTCGGCTGTATCGTATTGAACTAAAATATCTCCACCTGGAGGTGCCGATAATGCTTCGATCTTCAGGGGGGTTTCAACCGGTACCCCTACTTCAGGGGGAAGGTCAATTGAAACCTCAATGACCCCTGACAAACCCAAACCTCCTCAAACTGCCTTGAGGGTCTTCTTTCTGTTGGGTCTCTCTTTGTAAAAGATCTTGTACCCGCACTTTGAGCACTGGATACCTATGGGGCTGAACTCGGTTACGAGTTTCTCTCCACATCTGCCACATCGATACATATCAGACCCTACCTAGGCGACTCTCAAGAGTCTTGAACTTGCCGGTCTTGGGTGCATAGGCTCCACCTGCGAATTTGTGCGAGCAGGACCTACATTCCCAGATGCCACTTGCCACCCTTTTTACATTCTTCTTATAGCACTGCGGACAGACATACCTGCTGGTCTTGCTCCCTTCAATGGAGCGGATCTGTTTCTTAACACTAAGGCCGTATCTAGCTCCGAATTTTCCGGAACTGCCGACCTTCTTCGTCCTCCTGCTCATAAGTGGTCCTCCTTTATGGCTTCTAACCGCTGGGGAGGTCCCTACATAAGAATTCCTTATTTATATTTTCCGTAAGCGGAAATCAGGATTTTTTGGACCCACCCTGGTTCATCATCTTGGTCTCGACCTCACCGTGGGTCCTGGAGTTTAACATGTCAAAGAAATCCAACTGCATACCGGCAGGGATCTCGACCATGCAGACCCATTCGCCGGTCTTTGTCCATTCCTCTTTCAGGACCTTTCCGAAGGACCTGATCTCACCGACGAGTTTCCCGTAATGGGTCCCTGCAGTTTTCACGGCGATCTGGGCCATCTCCATTCTGATCGGAAGAATGGGCCTGAGCTCCTTGATCGCTTGATTGACCTGGGACTCAGCACTTTTGAATGGATCGATGTTCACCTTCGCCTCATCCATGGCTAGTTCGATCCTCTGGGGTGGATGGGGGGTCTTATTAATTGGGTTGATGCAATTTCTGCAGATCAGGGCAATGATCTGCTTCCTTTTCTCTTCCTGCATCTTCTTTCTCTGCTCGGTGGTTAACTGGATCTCGCCCTTTTCAAGTATCTTTACGGCGATCTCCATCAGATCCGTGGTCCCAAAGACATCATTGAGGATGTCGGATGAAGCACGGTCACCTTTGTGAGCGTCCTTGAAAACATCTTCCACTGCAAGTACATCAGCAAGTTCAGGTTTCTTTTCGGATGCCCTGAAATCATGGGCAAGTTCGGGGTCCACTAATATCTCGAACCTCTCTCCATGGTGGTCCAGTCTTGCTATTACGGCTTCATCCAGGGATACCATTTAAGTCACCCTCACTTCTTTGCTTCTTTGACATACTTCACTACCTTCTCCGGATCGATCTTCCTGAAGGGTTCTTTTGTTGTTACAATACCAACCTCAATGGCGAGGGTGTTGAGGCTTCCCTCTTCTGTGGCCCCCAAAAGGGCTTCCAGTCCCAGCTTGATGGCCTGGTCCTTTGAGTTATTGCTCTTGTATCGATCCTCGAAGATCTCCATCACAACGCTTCGGCCTGATCCGATAGAACCAGCCTTGTATGACATCATTGCACCGGATGGGTCTGTTTCGTAGAGGTGCACTCCCTTCTCATCGACACCGGCAATAAGTAGCGCGGTCCCGAAGGGTCTCACTCCTCCATATTGAGTGTAATTCTGTTTGAAATCACAGATCTTCTTCACAAGAACATCCACAGGGATCCGCTCGCTGTAGGTGATCTTGTTGATCTGGGCCTCTATCCTGGCCCTGTCCACGAGGACCCTGGCATCTGCAACCAGACCACTTGTGGCACAGCCAATATATCGATCGATCTTGAAGATCTTCTCGATGGAACTTGGTTCGATCAAGGGGCTGGTTATCCTCTTGTCAATGATGAGAATAGCGCCGTCCTTGAACTTCAGGCCGACCGTGGTCGTTCCTCTTTTCACTGCCTCCCTGGCATACTCAACCTGGAATAGTCTACCATCTGGTGAGAAAACCGTTATCGCTCTATCGTATGCCATGTTCCCTGGTTGCATTGTGGTCCCTCCTGTGGATCAATTGATGGCCCGGACCGGTTTATAGACCCGGGTCTCGACCTTCACGAAGAATCCTGCTCTCATAAATATTTATTGGGTTCAGTCGTGAACATCGATGAAGTTCATCTGTCAGGAAGTTCTTCCCTGTAATGCTTCTTTTCCCTGACCACTTCCGGAACGAACTTGTTGAAAGCCGATCTCAGTGTCCCCGATACTCCGGCGATATTGATGAGCACCTGACCCTCCTTCAGGTGTTTCCCATTCAGATCGTTGATGATCCCGACGAGGTCATCTGAACCTTTGTGCCATGAACGAATGATCGCCCACCCGGATTCATAATAGACGAACCAGGGCTTGATCCGGTTGAACTTGTCCTCTGCAAGTTCCCTGGTCTTGCCTCGAATGAGGTTTATCAGGAGACCTTTGCCAACGCCCTCGGGCTCTTTGACATGCAAGACGATATACCGTCTCCTGTTCTCATGGACCATGAACGGGCTAGGTTCAGCAATTATTTGAAGTTTTACAGAAGCAAGATTTCACAGTTTCACCAGAACCGTTTAATAATTACTTGTTGCCATGATTAGGCAAAGCTTATATGCGGTATGTGGATATTTGTAAATAGAGAATACACATACGATTTAAGTGTAACACCCTTTGGGGGAAAGATCCATGAAGAGTAGAATCCTGGTGTACCTTGCAGCGGTCGTCATGTTATCGATGATCGTACCAATAGCCCTGTTTGAGGCAACTGAAGATGCGGAGGGGCAAGAACCAGGTCAACCATTGCTACTCAACAACATGGAATTGTTCATGACCGAAGGAATGGCCATGTCCGCCCTCCCTCCTGAATCGAATGAGTGGCAGGCAATAGTCATACCCAACGGTTTCATCAAGGATGGATTGCGAGGGAGGAACCTCCTTCCCATTGGACATACATACTGGATGGATGTAGGTATGTGGTCCACCCAGCCGCTCAGGGAAACCATCAACCTTGGCGGAAAGGTCGAGGTCGTTATCTATGCAACCAGGGAAGAAGGATCCGGAGCTGTGAGCTCAGATTTCGAGTTCACCATCATGAGGGGGACCGAACCACTTCTGGTCCTGGGTGTCTCAAATGAAAGGATCGAGGATGGCGTAGACAACAGGATCACTGCGCTCGATTGGTTCCCATCAAACAATGACACCACAATAGAAGCAGGAACACCAATTTCCCTGATGATAAGAGCAAAATGCAATGGTGGTGCCACCATGAAATACGGTTCTACCGATGTTCCCTCTGGTTTCCATTTCGCATCCAATGCTTTGCAGATCCAGAACATCTTCATGGACAAAGATAAGGTCACTGTCGAATACAAGGATGCATTCATGGTCCCGTGGATCAAATTGTATACCGAATTGAAGGTGGCAGGGATCGTTCAGCCCAATTATCAGATCAACTCGGAGATGAACTCCATTAACCGTACTAGAGAGATCATATGGCAAAGGGAGAGTCCTCCCGATACTTACGAGGTATTCCTTTCAATGTCCTATCACTATTCAGGGGAGAACAATATTTCCGACACCAGGACCCTCAAAGTTGAGAAACCATATGTTTCCAGTTTTGATTCTGTAAAGAATTTCATTGGAGCAGCATTCCCTTGGGTGCTGCTTATCATAATAATCATATTCGCTTGGTATATGATCGCCAAATCCAGGAAGAAAGTATGGCGTAGAAGGTTCAAGGAGCTTCCTGAACCGATGATGGTTCTCAGCGATCACAAGAAGAAGAGGTCCTGGAAGAAGGTCAATAAGGATCGAAAACAGAATAATAGAGAAAACCGTAAGGTCGAAAAGAAGAGGAAGGAGTTCGATGACGATGACGAATTCTCACTCTTCAAAAGAAAACAGAAGAAAGCTCCATCCCGCAGGCCATCTGTCAGTATCAACCTGAACAAGGAAACTGCAATGGAAGAGCTGGAACTCTGAGACCGGTCCCTGATCCGTTAAAATATCTGCAGTGATCAGATCCTATTAGAATTGGAAAAGAGAGGTCTGTTTGGGCCCCGATCCCTCTTCTTCCTCCGGAGGAACGGTTTCTTCAACAATGGTCTCCCCTTCGGTCCCAACAGGTTCTTCCTCTTCTTTATCGAAGGCCATCAATCCGGTAGCATCTTTGATGACCGGTGCCGCCTGCTGAGATCTATACTCTTCGGCCATTTTGATTATTGCCCGGATCTCCTTTTCAGAGATCGCACCCTTCGAAAGCATCTTGATGTGTTCTTTCTTGAGACCTACTTCAGCGACCAGATGTCCTGCGAATTCAGGTTCCCTTTGCACCAGGATCGAAAAACGGTGGATCGGATCGTTCTTTATTGTCCTGATCGATGTATGGGTATGTCTCCCAAGAAGGTGAGAGATCTCCTTCAATGAAGCTCTAGTATCCTTTGTCCTGGACATCGATTTCAGGTAGGATGGAAATTGGTATCTTGATCTGTTCCGGTTGGGATGCTTCCTGCTGATACTGACTGCTGCAAGCTCATCCTTGGCATATTTCCATAGCTTGTAGTTCTGTCTCCTTCTAACCCGGCCGAGGAAAACATCCGCTTTTGAGAGATACTGCATGCCTCTATCGATATCCTCAGGGTGTGACATTGCAGTGGTAATGTTCTCTGTGAACCAGAGCATGAGCGTATCGATGTTCTCATCAACATCCATCAGTGCGGACTTTGCATTCTTGAGGGTTCCGGCTCTGAAGACCCGGTCCAGGGTGTTGAATATGTTCTCCTTGTTATCTCTGAAACCCAGAACGGACATGTCCTTCAAGGTGATCCGAACCTTTCCCACACAGACCATCTGGAGGTCTCCAACAGCGGATCTCATATCTCCACCAGACCTCTCTGCAATGGCGTGGAGGATCTCATCATCGAAATGAATGTTCTCCATGGTGCAGATATGTCTCAGTCTCTTCATGATGGAAGCAGGCCCCAGTCTTCTGAATTTTAGCTTCTCACAGGTGAATGAAAGTGAGGCCCCGGAGCCACTGATAAGTCCATAGAGATTGTTCACGATCAGGATCACTGGCTGTTGGGTCAATCTCACCAGTTCCACAATGGCCTTCTTACCACCCTTGTCGGAGAGATCGGACCCGTCATCGGTCTTGGCTCCCCTCTCATAAAGATTGTCCGCCTCGTCGAGAAGGATCAGTTTCCTCTTGATCTTAGCACCCTCGGAGAAACCATCGGTGTCAGTGATGTCCCGGGACATGGCACCCCTGGTTGCCATCTTTCTGATGGATTCCAGGTTCCTTGCGTCGGAAGCATTGAGCTCTATTACCTCCCAACCCCTCTCATTTGCCAGTGCCAGAGCTGCAGTGGTCTTCCCTACCCCTGGCTCACCCTCAAGGATCAATGCCTTCATTTTTGGGGTTGAGTTCCCTGACCAGTGTTTTGACCAGGTTCTCATCTTATCGGTCAATGTATTGTGACCAGCAAGATCATCCAGTGTTCTGGGTCTGTACTTCTCGATCCAGGAAAGTGAGAAGCTTTCAGCCCCGTCCAAGCTCATAAAAGAGTGAAGAGCACCTCGATACAAAACCCTTTGCAGAGGGGTAAATGAAACTACTTGATCTACCGATCACTATGACAGAATATTGAACTGATGCAATAGGGTTTAAATACCCACCCTTAAGTTTCCCATGAAACGGAAATCCCGTGAGGAATAGGGAGGGTATGAAAT
>JAUVBH010000304.1 GCA_030591285.1 Thermoplasmatota archaeon | reverse complement strand
TGGACAGCATATATGAGGATGTCATGGGATTGTTCAGAGCTATCGGAACTTTGGGTGAAGTGTCCGATCTGAACTTCAAGGATTGTTATGTTCAGGGTCATTCTAAGGTCGGGATCATTTCTGCGGAGAATCATGGGTCCATACGAAATTGCACATTGAATGGCACTTTAAGTGGCTTCCAATATCTTGGAGGTGTCACGGGACAGAATGGGTTGGGAGGGATCGCCTGGAAGTTTGCAGGCCGACCAGTTTCGGATGCCATGATCTCCAAATGCAGTTTTCAGGGGTCGATCCTTCGAGGAAGCGTGTCTGGAGGTTTGGCGGGCCAAAATACTGGTACAATCCAAAACTGTCAATCTGACCTGAGAATGGAAGATGGAGGTCATTCGGTTGGTGGAGCCATTGGAAGCAATTCCGGTCCCGTTTTTAATATTGCATCCCGAGGTGACATTACTGGGAGGTATGGTGTTGGAGGGTTGATTGGTTACAATACATTGAATCAGGTCATCAATTGCTCTTTCAATGGAATTATCTTCGGGCGTGAAGATAGGATCGGTGGGCTGATCGGACAGAATGGTTGGGGAAGCCAACTCGATCATTTGAACAATATAAGCGGAGGAGAGGTTATTGATTGCTTCTCTGATGCGAGAATAGTAGCTGAAGATGAAGTAGGAGGATTGATCGGAATAAACTATGTTGGGACCATTAGGAATTGTTGTTCAAAAGTGGATATCGAAGCCCATGCAAAGATTGGAGGATTAGTGGGATCGAACTTCGATGGTTATGTTATCAGTTCATTTTCAATAGGCTCCGTCGAAGGAAGGGGAGTTATCGGAGGGATCTTGGGTCAAGATCGTTCTACAATCAATGAAGCGGATCGAGAAGGGACCATAATCAACAGCTACAGTGAGTGCGATCTGGACGGTAGGAGTGATGTTGGAGGGATCATCGGGAGGATATCGACCGAAAGATGGCCCGTTGAAAACTCATTT
This sequence comes from Thermoplasmatota archaeon, assembly GCA_030591285.1. GTDB lineage: Archaea > Thermoplasmatota > Penumbrarchaeia > Penumbrarchaeales > Penumbrarchaeaceae > JAFGLL01. The sequence continues at coordinate 1,387 of JAUVBH010000304.1, read as the reverse complement.
TACGATACCGAGAGGGTCAGTTTGAGTGGAGGTCCTTCGATATCCGTGGGTGGATTGACCCATGAACAATATGAGAAATGGATGAACGATGGTAAAGTTCTGAAGGTAGAGGATTTCTTAAAACGGGATACTTACTCAAGTTCATATTTGATAGAAAATGTTCAGGACCTCTATAATTCATTGCCTTTCCTGAAAGGTCATTACAGTTTCAAGATAATGAACGATCTTGATCTGGAAGGTCATCCGGACCTTCATTTACCATATGTTGATCTGATCGAGATAGATGGAAACGGAAGGACGATATCCAACCTGGTCCTCAGTGAAAGTTCAAATGGAGGTTTCATCGGATATCTGAAAGACACGACAGTCAAGGATCTCACAATATCGAATGGGTATGTGAACGATGGGTGGAACATAGGACTCTTGGTGGGTTTCTCGAAAGATAGCACTATCCTTAGATGTAGCGTAAAGGGAGAGGTCAGGGATGGAGAATACTCCGGAGGTCTGATCGGGAACAGCAATCATACTGTGATCAGGGAATGTTCGGCATATGTGACCCTAGCAGGTTCATCCGAATTAAAGGGAGGGATCACTGGTTATAGTGATGGTGTTATCGATGATTGTGAGGTTGAGGGGACCCTTGGATCAGCATCAGTTTTCACCGGTGGAATAGTCGGTGACAATTTTGGTGTTGTCTCCTATACTAATTCGAACACTGTCATCGATACTTTTAGACAAATAGGAGGGATCGCAGGGAGAAATGGTGGAACGATCCTCAATTGCAACTCTATCTCTACCATTAATGGAAAATTCATGATCGGTGGTTCGGTAGGAGTGAACTATGGAGAGATGAGAGACTGCCATTCGTCATACAATATTGAAATGGAAGAGGATCAGGGAGGTGGATTGGTGGGATTCAATGAAGGTTCGATAGAGGGATGCTCAAGCTCTGGAAATATATCAGGAGGTCGCAAGATCGGTGGACTGGTGGGTTTGAACGAGAACAGGATAATATCATGCTCCTCTGATTCTCTGGTATATGGAGAAAATGATGTTGGAGGACTGGTGGGGTGGAATTACGGAAGCATGAAAGATTGTTCTTACTCCGGAAATATCACTTGCAGCTCTTTTCATGCCGGGGGAATCGCTGGAGTCAATGAAGGCAATATCACATCTGTGATCTCCAGGACGAACGTAACAGGGAATGAGGAGGTCGGAGGGATCTGCGGAAGGAACACGGGGTCTATATTGCGAGGGGAATTCTATGGGAAAGTCAACGGTCGCAAGAACGTTGGCGGGATCAGCGGAAGGAATTCCGGAGATGTGACAGAGGGAGAGGTGGATGGCATCATCAAAGGTAGGTTCAATGTCGGCGGTTTCGTCGGCA
>JAUVBH010000067.1 GCA_030591285.1 Thermoplasmatota archaeon | reverse complement strand
GATGAACTGGGAGATCTCCTCTTTTTCCTTGTTGATATGGCCATCCGAGAAGATATTGACCTTGTTGGTGCATTTCAGGAAAAGATGAAAAAGAATGGCATCAAATATCCAGCATCCATTGTCAAAGGGCGCGATGATAAATACACAAGATACCTAGGGGATGAATAATGGCAGATGACATGATAATTCACAACATTGGCAAACTGTACACATTCCCAGGGGAAGGTCCTGTTCCAGGGACCAAGATGGATACCCCTGAGATCCTGGAAAATGCAGCTATTGCTATTAGCCAAGGGAAGATCACTCTTGTTGGTCCCGAACAATTTGTATGGGACAATGCCGATCTTAAAGAGGATGCCACCCCCATAGATTGCCAGGGGAGGTGTGTTGTCCCTGGATTCGTTGACCCACACACTCACCTTGTATTTGCAGGGACAAGGGAGTTCGAGCTTGCAATGAAGCTCAAAGGAGCATCATATATTGACATTCTGGAGGCAGGTGGAGGGATCCTTCGAACAATGAACGATACACGATCCGCATCTATGAAACAGATAGTCCAGGGATTGGATAGCAGACTGGACAAGATGCTCAAGTACGGGACAACCACTGTTGAGATCAAATCAGGATATGGTCTTGATCGAGAAACAGAGATCAAACTACTGGAAGCTATCAAACGTTCAAAACACCCTATCGAAAAGGTTTCAACTTTCCTTGGACCACATGCAGTTCCACCGGAATTCAAAAAGGACCCGGAAGGATTCCTCGATCTGATGATAGAGGTCCTTGATGAGGTTACGAACAAGAACCTTGCAGAATTCGCGGATATATTCTGTGAAGCGGGTGTTTTCGATGCGGACCAATCCCGAAAGTTCCTCACAGCTGCAAAAGAAAAAGGACTCAAGATCAAGATACACTCTGATGAGATCAAGAACCTGGGTGGGACAATTGTCGGAGCCGAACTGGGAGCAAGATCGGCGGACCATTTGTTGGTATCGGAGAATAAGGATCTGGAAGCCATGAAAAAGGCTGGAACAGTTCCTACAGTACTTCCCGGAACTCTTCTCACCATTTTCGAAGAGGGCGTGCCAAGGGTCAGGAAAATGATGGAGATGGACCTTCCTGTCGCCATTGCCACTGATATCAATCCGAATTGCATGGTGGAATCACTTCAATTCATTATGGCCATGGCTTGCTATAGACTGAGGATGACCCCTCATGAGATACTTGCAGCATCAACTGCAAATGCAGCCCATGCTATTGATCGCTCGGATCGTAAGGGTAGGATCAAGAAAGGATTCGATGCAGATATTCTTGTACTCAAGGATGAGACCTTTGATCATGTCGTCTACAATTTTGGTGTTAACCATGTTGACAAGGTCATCCTTGGTGGAAAGCTTGTTCATGATGGGATCGGGTGGTGAATATGGATCTTGATCTGATACTGGAAAAAAGACACTCGGTGAGAAGCTATACATCAATGGCTCCTTCCGAGAGGGAGATCGAGAAATTGGTCATCGCCGCTCAGAAGGCTCCTTCTGCTGGAAACCTGAAAGCCCGCAAGATCTTCGTATACAAAGGGGAATCACAGAGGAAGAAATTGATGGAAGCGGCCCTACACCAGACATTCATTTCAGAAGCTCCCTACCTTCTATTGTTCTGTGCTGACCAGAAGGCCATTTCAGCACATGGTGACAGAGGAAGGGATCTCTACTGTATCCAGGATGCATCCATTGCAGCCACCATAGCGATGTTGAAAGCAACAGAGCTTGGTCTCGGCACATGCTGGATCGGCGCGTTTGATGAGGAGAAGGTTACGGAAGCTGCAGGACTTCCATCTTATCTCAGAGCAGTTGCAATAATTACAGTAGGTTATGAGAAGTGAGACCATGTGGACCTACGTTGTTGCTTTCACATCGGATCTCAAACGGTTCATGATGGTCAGGTCCAAGAAAAGAGGTGGCTGGGAGATGCCCGGTGGAGGAAGTGAAGAGGACGAGACACCATTGGTATCCTCAATAAGGGAATTTATAGAGGAGACAGGGCATCAACTGATATCAAGGGAAGAGTGGGTAACAGAACTGGAGGATGGTTTTGTCCATTTCGGATTCATAGGGGATGGAGATCCAGAGAATAGAAAAGTAAATGAGATCCTGGAGATCGGGTTGTTCAGCAGATTACCCGAAGATCTGGCATATCCTTCCGTAGAATATGAACCCCTGTTAGAACTGGGCAAATTGGTCCTATCGCAGAAGAACTAACGGACCATTGGAATTTCCCATCTGTCGATGGATAACTGCTGTGGAGCGTGTTTTGATTCAGGAGCATGACCAGGGATACCTACTGGCATTTTCACCGATCCATCATCCATTCCGGTGATGATCCCGATCATATCAACAATATCGCTCCTCTTGGGATCTTCTAGTGTTCCTATGAATACGGTCTTCTCCTCTGCATGGACAAGACCGATCACCTCATCGATGAACGGCTTTGTGACATTATCCTGAAGTCCCTTCGGTTTTACCAGGTTCAATAAAAATCCTTTACCTGTTGTAGGGTCCCTCTTTAAGAGGCCACAGGCCATGAACTCTTCCGCGGCAGACCTCGGATCTCCCATGAAACTTCCCCCAACGAAGATCGATCCTTCGTTCCCTTCCTTGAAGACCGATCTCAGATCCGAGATGGTCAGTGATCTTTTTGAATGCCCGTAGATAGTGTCTGCCATAGAAACGACGATCCATGAAATGAGTGCGTCCAAGGCGGCCAGAGTGCGGGAGAAAGGCTGCTGCCCATTGATCTCCTGGAATCTGTCCTGATCTATTGACACGACCTTGAATCCCCTTTTGATCATTTTGTTCTTTGCATGATTGGCTATGGTCCTTGGCATTGATTCGAGTGTTGCTGATGGAAGGATAAGGAAATTGATCACGGTTGAACCGAGACCTTCACCGATGGTGGCAACAACATGGGCAGCACCGCTTGCAGTGCCTTTTCCCAATGTTCCGATCTGGAGGATAAGATTGTAACCCTCCATGTAAGGTTCGAGGTCGCGCCTTGCGTCCTCTGCGGCCCTTTCCCCAAGTTCCAGCAATCCTTTGGCGCCCTTACCCCCGCAAAGCCGCCTTCCGATGAGGAACTTGGTGTCAGCCTTGGTCTGTGGAATATCCTCCTCATCAGTTGTGATGAAAAGAGTGTCCACATTGGGTCCGGATGAATCATGTATGAGTTTCAGAACTCTGCTGGTACCGCTTCCGACACCAATTACAAGAACCTTCTCGGACCTTGACCTGCTGCTGGCCGAACCTATCATGAATTGGTCCACCTTACTTGGTCCTGTAGATCAGATGCTGCTGGTCACCATACCTCTGGTCAATGACATGCAGTGCATGCGTGTACATTGCCATGGCACGGATATATTCTGGCGTATTTTTCGTATTCTCAGCGTAAGCATTCAGTTGGTCCAGATAGAGCAGATCGCTCTTTGCCTTCTCCGTCAGTGATTCATCATCCAGTATCATCCTTTTTTACCCCCTTATTGCCCGGAAAGGATCAAAGACCGCGCCTGTTTCCCTGAAAGCGGTCACCATTACGTATGAGGACCAGCATCCCTATTGGTCCTACGATCATCAATTGGTCATGGAGTCCTGCTGCATCTCAATGGACCTTGCATCCATGTCAACACGGGCGAGGTCAGCATCGTCCTTCCTATCCAGGACCAGCTTCTTTCTGATCTCTCTCAGACCGATCTCAACTGCTTCTGAGAGAAGGTTCGAAAGAGAGACACCATACCCATAGTGGTCATGTAGTCGTGCAGCTCTTTTCATGGAATCCGCAGAGATCGTCACCTCAACCTTGTTTGCCTTGGTGATGATCTTGTTCTCATCCAGATACTCAAGTGCAAGGTGTAATACATCTGTCTTAGAAATGTTCAGTTCTTTCTGGAACCTCTGGAGAGTGTCGACCTGGTCCTTTGAGAACCGCGCTGATATGGTCGTTACCTTCTCACTCATTTGACACACCTTAGACCCCAATTCATACATCCATAAGTTGTATTATAGATGTATTACACACATTGCTCTTTTGATATTTATATATTTACTTTCATTCGGTCCCCCCTCTCCCCGTCAATGTTGTAGGAAAAGATTATTTGATGAGCTAAGGTATTCTCCAGAACATGTATCTGTCCAAGGAGGAAGAAAGGGTACTGGCCGGGGAGGATGGAGAAGCAAAAGCGTTCTCCATGAAGATCCTTGTGAATCTTGGCGAACTGGAAGATGCAGCCGGATTGATCCCAATAGTTTCGGCCCATGTATCGGGTGTATCCTACCATACTGCAGGGGAAGCTCTCATCAAGCTTCTGGAGGAATTGAACGGGATGGAAGCTAGGATATCTGTTCCGACAAGTTTGAATCCCGCAGGGATGGACCTCCAGAATTGGGAGAAGATCGGATATCCCCGGGAATTTGCCGAGAAACAGAATAAGATCATAGACCTTTATTCCAAACTGGGTATCAACATGACCTGCTCATGTATACCCTACGAAACCCCTCAGAAGGTTCAACCCATCAAACTTGGGGATCATCTATCCTGGGGAGAATCGAATGCCGTGATATACGCAAATTCCATTGTTGGGGCCAGGACGAACCGGGAAGGAGGGATATCCTGCTTGGCTTCAGCGATACTGGGAAAGTCACCGGATTGGGGTATGCATCAGGATGTTCCAAGAATGCCGACAATGGAGGTCAAGGTCGAGGGAGACCTGGAAATCCATCATTATGACCTTTTGGGAGCACATATTGGAAAGAACTTCAATTCCCAGGTAGTTGTTTATTCAGGTTTGCCAAGAATCATCGACCACGGGGCTTTGAAACATCTAGGAGCTGCGATGGCAGCCAAGGGAGGGCATCCGATCTTTCACATTGATGGTTTGACACCGGAACAGAACCTCGTTCAAAAAGCCTATGATGAAAAAAAGGTAGTTGAAAGAATGACGATTACTCCAAAGGAGCTTGAAGAGATCAAAGAGATCATCTATCCAACTCCCAAGGATGAATTGGACATATTTGTTCTGGGCTGCCCTCAGTTTGGGAAAGCTGAATTTGATCGATTATTCCATGGGATCAAGGGAAAGAAACTCAAGATCGGTAAAAGGATCATCGTCTATACCAATAGACCCCTTCTGGAACTGATCGAAAAACACAAACTTGATACAATCATTGGATCCGGTGTTGAGATCTACAATGATACATGTATGGTTGTAACCCCACTGAGAAGTATAGGGATAACAAGAGTGGGAACTGATTCAGGAAAAGCCGCCCATTACATACCAAAGATGTCCAATGTTGAAACAGATCTGTTTCCGCTTGAGAGGATCATCGAGATGTGTACCAACTGAGATACCAAAATGATAAAAATACACCCATTCATAGCCCAAAATCAGGAACTATTTTCCCAAGGACCTTGCAAGCATTATATTCCTCCCCGATGAGCAGAATAACCAAACAATATCATTGAGACATCAAATGAGATCGGATCAATTCAATACTTGATCCCCCTGATGGTTATTCTTGTCTTGGTGCCATCTATTATCGTCCTGATCAAAAAATTCAGAAAGTGAACTTCAAATCTGATAAAAAATATCGGTATAAGATATTCAAATAACTATTATTTTATATCTTATTATATGTGGTGGAATGATGGTACTTGGGAATCTTAGTTCCAAGGAGCAGGTAACTGTTCTACTAAATTCTCTTGGAGAAGCTATACATATTCTGGATGAAGATCTGCAGATCCGATTTCTCAACAAAAGTATGAAGACCTGGCTTAAGGGATACGATGTTGAACCGAAAATAGTTGGAAAAAGGATCAATTATGCTTTCCCATTCATCTCTCCAAAGGTCATTAAGGAGTATGTGGATGTCTTTAAAAGTGGAAAAGTTCTGGTTACCGAAGAATCAACCTTTGTCAATGGGATGAAGATCATCACCAGAATAAGAAAAGTTCCAATTTACACCAATGGAAAGATCTCCAATGTCATGACCTTGATCAGCGATATAACAGACCAGAAATTGAATGAATTGGAGATAGAGAACCTGGCAAAATTTCCTGATGAGAACATGAATCCGGTCTTCCGGGCAACCAGAGACGGAAAGATCCTGTATGCCAACAATTCATGTTCTGAACTTTTGCTCCGATGGGGTTGCGAGATCAATAAATATCTTCCCTTTGTGGTAGTGCAAAAGATCGAAGATGCTTTCACCAATGGAAGGTCCATGGAGATCGAAGAACTGGTGGATGATAGAACCTATTCATTGACTATCACTCCTATCATCGATCAGGGTTATGCCAATATTTACGGAAATGAGATCACAGCCATCAAGGAATCGACAAAGTACCTGGTTGAAAGTGAAAGGAAATATCGAGAACTTTTTGAAAATGTCCCCATCGGCTTGTATCGAACATCTTTGGATGGAGAGATCATAGAAGTGAATCAAACCTTGCTAGATATGCTTGGATATTCAGATATCGATTCTATCAGGAAGATGAAATCAATGGATTTCTATGCAGATCCCGATGAAAGAGACCGATTCCAGGAGCTCCTTAAAGAGGTCGGGATCGTGAAGAATTTTCAGTTCAAAGCATTGACAAAGGATGGTAGATTGATCTGGCTTTCTGATAATTCATTAGGGATCAGGGATGCTAATGGCAAAACGATATACTATCAGGGTGCTTTGAGGGATATTACCGAAAAGGTAGAAGCTACAAAAAAGTTGGAAGATGAAAGGAGCAGGGCAGAATTCTATCTGGACCTACTGGGACACGATATTGGCAACCTACACCAGGGAATATGGGCATGGATGCTCCTTGGAAAGGAAAAGGTGGGAGATAAGAAGACTGATGCGATGGTCAATGAAAATACTTCCATACTGGTGAAAAGAAGTATCGATCTGGTCAAGAACGTTCTTCTCTTATCCAGGCTGGAAAATTCCAAGATCGATTTCCAGAGAGTGGATCTGGTCCAGACCATCGAGTTTTCACTGGATCGAGCAAGGGAGATCAATCCAAATATAGATCTGGCGGTTGATCTTGATCTGAATGAAACGGACCATTACGTTCAGGCAGAACCGATCATTAGTGAACTGTTCTTCAACATCATCAACAATGCGATCAGTGTCCAGATGGAAAATGGGAAGAAACCTCACATATACATTTCAATCAACAGAGAGATCGAAAATGAGATCTCGATCGATATTGCAGATGAGGGACCTGGGATACCTGATGAAAGAAAAATGGACATGTTCTCAAGATTCGAAAGGAGTGCCGATCGGGCCCATACAGGGATCGGTCTTTCCATAGTAAGATCATTGGTGGATCGTTATGGAGGAAGTATTGAGATCATGGATAGAATATCCGGAGATCACTCGAAAGGTGCCCTTTTCAGGATACATCTACCTGGATCTGTTGATGAATGAAACTCTCACTTCTTTTTTATCGTGATCCTGGTCTTCTCCTTAGAATGGGAGACCTTAAAAAATGTCTTGTTGAACTTCCTTAATTTGAACGATTGGAGGGACCTTGTGATAAGTTCACTCCCAGGGAGGCTCCTGTTCTGAGATGCAATATGATCGAATGAAAGATGGGCCAATCCGCATCTGAGATAACTTGTGAGTTTCTCCTGTGAGGCTCCTTTCTTGTAGAGTATCATCAACCAGTCCCTAAGTTTCTCTTCACCTATGTTGAAGTTCTCATCAGGGAGCTTACCTCCATATCTTCTCATATTAGTGTTGAGCATATCATGG
>JAUVBH010000018.1 GCA_030591285.1 Thermoplasmatota archaeon | reverse complement strand
CACCATTTGCTTTTGGATGTCAAATGGGGGGAGAAGAACCTTGAAGAGCAGGCCATGGCCAAGGTGAACCCCCCCATCAGGACAACTGACGATCGTGCAGCCCTTTGGGATGGAATTGCAAATGGTAATGTTTCGACCATCGGTTCCGATCATGCCCCGCATTCGATCGAAGAGAAATCACGTGGATTGTTATCTCCATCCGGAATGCCCGGTGTAGAAACAATGGTCCCATTGATCTTGTTCCAGGTGAAAAAGAGGAAACTAACTTTGGATCGAGCCATTGACCTTCTATCTTCATCTCCCTCAGATAGGTTAGGATTGGAAAATAAAGGACGGATCAAGATAGGGTCTCATGCTGACCTCATGGTCGTTGACCTGAAGGATGAAAGGAAGATCCAGGGAGATGACCTCCATTCCAAATGCGGATGGACCCCTTATGAAGGGATGACCGGGATATTTCCTTCAAGGGTATACTTAAGAGGTGAAATGATAGTTCAGGATGAATCGATCTGTCAGAAACCCGGTTTTGGACAGAATATACGAAGCTGATTTTTTTCACACCTGTTTTTTTCCATGTAATTTTTACCAAAATCATATAGGAATCACTATATTTTACCAATTATTTTCCAAAACTCCTCTCATTTTCCACAATGATTTATATACAACCTCTCCGTGTCGGGGGAAGAGGCGAGCCAAATGGCAAGAAGACAGTCTACGAGAGAGGCAAAGAAGCTCAAAGACAAATGGAAGGCGAAACAGTGGTACTCCATTGTCGCACCAGGCCTTTTCAACCGTGCAAAGATCGGTGAGACCCTGGCCGATGACCCTTCCAAGCTCTTGGGAAGAACCGTTGAGGTCACACTTCAGGATCTCACTGGTGATTTCAGGATGATGCATATCAAGCTCAAGTTCAAGATAGTCGAGCATTCCACTTCGGAAGCCTTTACCAAATTCCTTGGTCATGATCTAACCTCTGATTTCATCAGAAGGCAGACAAGGAGGAAGAGGACAAAGATGGAGGGTGTTTTCGATCTGGAGACCAAGGATGGTTTCAAGGTCAGGCTCAAGCCCATGGCAATGTCCGATAAGAGGATCCAGTCATCTATTCAGTATGCGATCAGGAAGAAGATGAAGGAGATCATGGACAAGGCAGGGGAGGATCACACCTTCTCCGAACTTACCTCAAGGGTCCTAACATCGGAAAGGGATAGGTCACTTGGATCAGCCATACTCATGGGGTGCAAACCAATCTATCCGCTGAGAAGAGTGGACATCAGGAAAATGGAAGTTCTTAGCTATCCAGAGAATGCTGATGACACTCCAATGGATTCTGCCGCACCTGTTCCAGAGGAAGAACCAGCAGAACCGGTAGAAGCAGAAAAACCAGAAGAAGCTCCTGAGCCCGTGAAAGAGGTCGCAAAGGAAGCTCCTGTTGAAAAGGAAACCAAGGCCAAGCCGAAGAAAACCGTGAAAGCCAAGAAGGAATAATTTCCCGATCTAACCAGACCGGCCTCAGTGCCGGTCATTTTTTTTATATTGATATTATCATAGAGAGTTTTTTATAAGGACCTTCACCCTTTTTTTTTCATAAAGCAGTGACATCTCCACTGTGATTCCCTCGAAGGTGTGAATGGATGATATCGGAACCTGGAACTCTCAGGCCAAATGGGTGGGCTTTGCGAGAGCAAAGTTTGTTCCATTCAGGGATCTCCCATGATGAACTTTTCGAGGTGGACATGAACGGTAATTTTCTTACGGTCCCAATGATCCTTGAGGATATCACCGGTTTCTCAAAGGAGGAACTGGATCTCCTCTCTCTCAACAATGTTACCTTCTCGGAGGATCGGGAAAAGGTCGCTTCATCAATAGTTGCGATAAAGGAAGGCGCCCCTCTGATGGTCTCTGAGGTTGAGATGTTCTCCGAATCAAAAGGATCCCATCCAGTTGAGCTGATCCTGCTTCCACTTGTCCTTGACGGTGAGATCTATGGGATGTGGGGAGCTATCAAGGATATTGCACAAAGAAAGAACCTTGAGAACGAGCTGAAGACGGTAAGGGAGATGCAGGAAGCTTCCCAAAGATTCCTTACAGATTTCGTTTCCCTACTCACAAGGGAGATAAGACAACCAATGACCACCATCCTATTGACATTGGAGATGCTGGACAGCGGTTCCTTTGGAGATCTGAATGATGTTCAAAACGAACGGGTATTACAATTGATCGAGATCATTGACAAGCTGAAGGGAACACTTAACGATGCTCTTGATATGTCTCGAAATATCGATGAGGATATCCAATTGGACAGGAGATCCGTATCATTGGAGAATCTGACCAAATCCAACATCAAGACCCGATCCGATGAGGTCAAGAACCTGGGGATCAAGATAATTGTGAATTTCCCCAAGGAAAAGGTGAAGGTGGAAGTGGATAGGAAGGCGATGTCAGAGGTAATTTCAACCCTTATCAATAAAGCGATCAAGGATTCGCCCAAGGGCGGCCAGGTCATACTTGAAGTTGAAGATAGAGGGGAGGATGTCCTTTTCTCGATCTCGGATTCCGGTGAGGGAATGCCTGAAACTGAACTTGAACACCTGTTTGACAAGCTTCACCTGGACCCAAGAAGAGAAGCTAACACACTATCGGAAGGTATGAATTTCTACATTGCCAAGAGGATCGTTGAGAGACATGGCGGACGTATCTGGTGTGAGAGTTTTGTTGGGTTGGGATCAACTTATCTGTTCATAATTCCAAAGGTTCAAGAGAAGGAGGTATGAAAGTGCCAGGGAAGATATTGGTTGTGGAGGATCGAGAGATGATCTCACAGGCATTATCTGATATGCTGACACTTAGCGGATACAGTGTTGTAGGTGTTGCAGAGGATGGCAAAAGTGCCATCCAGGAGTTCAAGGAAAGATCTCCAGACGTTGTTCTTCTGGACCTGTTACTTCCGGATATGAACGGCATAGACGTTGCCAAGGAACTTCTTAAAATAGATGGGGCTGCGAAGTTGGTCGCTATCACTGCCGCTACGAAGGAAGGAATAATGGATGATTGCAGAAATGCGGGTATTCGATATTTCATCAGAAAGCCCTTTCGAATGAAGGAGCTTTTATCCACTATTGAAGAGGTCCTCTCATCGGAGTGAAATGACATAATTGTACATCATCCAGTTCCTTTTTCCTACCTATTACATTACCATAAAAATAAATATTCAAGCTCTATTTAGCCTCGTAGTGGCCGACCGTGACAATGTACCTGGGACCGACATTTTTGCTTTGCTTGTAAAATGTCTGGACATAAAGGATTTATAACCCAAAGGTGCATATTAAAGTTGGAAGCCAGAGGCAGCATCTTGATAAAGGGGTGAACAAATGCCACAAGACGCCAGAGTTAGCTATCAGTTCAGAGCGTGGACCGTAATACTCTTCGCCATGCTCGTTATTGTTCCCGTAGCGGCGCTGATCGTTCCTTCAGGTGAAGGAGTTGGAGACGATAACTCCTCCTCACCACCAACAAGGAGCTGGTTGGACATCGCTATCGGCGATATTGAAGTCAAGAGACCAACCCAGTCAAACAACCTGTACCCAGGTCAGAAAGTGAGGATAGATGTTCATCTTGTTCATGATGATTATCCATATCCAAGCGACATTCCGATCTCCAGGGGAAACTCGAATCAGTTCACAACAGTGCTGGTGATCGATGACGGGTATGACAACGTTACTACCCAGTATAAGCAGGTCACATCCATGTCCATCAATTACACTGGAGCGGACCGGCCGGGGTATGGAGCAAATTTTCCCCCTTACATCGTCTCATTTTTCTGGGCGGTTCCCGCAAGGGCCCCATCAGCATCTGGAGGATGGTCCAATTTTCAGTTCACTGTGTCATCGACGATCACCGTTGATGATGATGACAAGTCGGATAATTACAAAGGCGGATCCGGTGTCAGGATCTCACAACCCGAGTTCTCTCCTTTCGTATGGGAAGAGGGACAGGACGAAAGGGATTTTGAAAGTCCGGATCCTCATTGGGTGAATGTTGGCGATACCAAGTTCATTCCTTTCCAGCTCCAGAACAGGGGCCCAGCTGTCGATGTTATCGGTATCGAGGTTATCTCTTCTCCCGAGGGATGGAACATCGAGGGTTTTTCACCAAGAACGGTATATCCGAACGACTTTGAAGAACTTCAGCTCCCGGTCCAGATCGCAATGAACCCGTTCAATGCCAAATCGGACGAAGAATACAGAGTGGTTGTAAAAGCATATTCAACACTCTATGCAGGACCATATCTGGAACAATCAGAGCACACTTTCCGTTTCAAGGTCCGATTCCTGGCCAAAGCCGAGATGATCCCCGAGACTGAATCGGTGTATCTGATCCCAGGCGAAGCGCATCAGGTGATATTCTGGCTTCGCAATACTGGGAATGGTGAAGATGATTATACACTGACGGCCAAGGTGGATGACCTCCATGTTCGTAAAGGATGGAAGGTCGCATTCGAATCTGGAACGCGACAACCCACAGTGAAACCGGACCAGTATTTCAAGGTCATTACAAGGGTGAACGTTCCTGTTGAAGCATCAAGGTTCTACAATGTCAACCTGGTGATATCCATCAGGTCCATGACTGCAGACTATACTTCTCTTTCAGAACCGTGTACACTGTTTGCTGACATACGATTTGCAGCGAAGATCGAGGAGTTTGACGATCCCTTCCCGGTGGAACCGGGTAAAGAGAACGCCCTCGCCTTCAACTTCACAAACGATGGGAACGACAAGGACAAGTTCCAGCGCCTGGTGGTTTCATACAAACCTAAGGGGTGGTGGGTCTTTATCGATCAAACCCCATTGAAGCAGTCCAATGGTATTGGACCTCACACCATGGTGAATCTCAATATGATCGTTTTCGTTGAGGAGACCACTGTGGCCTCTTCCAAGGGCAGCCTTCCATTTATCGTCATACAGGCCCGTGGTGGACCGAACGATTATCTGCTTGATGAAGAGAGATATTATTTCAGGATCCCTTTGAAGCATAAATTGGAGATCACTGCACCAGCAAGAGAAAAAGTAGGTTTTGTTGGTGGTCAGATAGAGTTCTTGATAAATGTAAGGAATCAAGGAAATTGGTTGGATACATTCAACCTATCCGTAGATTCCGAGTGGGCTGACTTTGATATTGACCTATCACAGGAGGAGATCGCACCCAATGAGACCTACCCGGTAAAATTGATCGTGGAGATCCCCTTCGAAGCAGCTGCAGACACAAACCCAGACACCCCTCTTCCAGACCTCAGGGGTTTCTACGATGGATACAGGATCAGAGTATCCGGGTATTCACAGAACGAGTCCAAGGAAGGAGAAACAATAACATGGGTGGATCTTGAGGTCCATGTCCAACCTTTCTACAACTTCGAGATGCTCATCAATCCCGGCGAACCAGAGTTGAAGTTCTCAATGGACCATGATCAGGCAAGGGCCGTTAAGGTCAAGATCATGAACACCGGTAATATTGCTGACACCCTGAAACTGGATTGGGTGGATAATCCTTACCAGGAATGGCTCAGACTTCAGAATACATATGTGGACCTATCCTTCGGGGAGTCAGCATTTGCAATCCTGAACATCAATCCCAGGGCTTACACTATAATTGAAGAGGGTAACCTCAGTATCGAGCTGAAAGCCATTTCTCAGCTTGACCCGGACAGGATGAATCCATTGACTGTGACCCTGAACATAACCATTCGTTTCTATCGGATGATGTTCGAGATCCAACCTCCAAAGGTCAATGGTGAACCGGTAAGTGGTGTAGCATCCCTGGATTATGATAGGATGTATTCATTCCAGGTGAACATCGAGAACATCGGATCAGAGGAATTGAACCCAACAAGGTTCGAAACGCTTTACATCGTTCTCTACGATTCCGGTTTCGAGATGGACAGAGCAAATATCACCTATCTTAGATCACTTGGAGTAAAAGAGGTAATATTCACCTGGAAAGCAACACCACCCGGGACACATGATTTCAGTGTTGCACTTGAGGGAGATCTACCCATAAGCGAGGAGGGTGTAAAAGAGATCGATTTCGCAGTTTATGTCCCTCCTCCAGACAGGAACCCAACTCCGCCAGACACTCAGGTTCCTTTATGGATGATATTGCTGCCACTTATCTTGATCGTGGTCTTTGCAGCAGCAGCATTCGTATTCATCACAAAATTCAACCAGATCATGATATCACCGATAGATACCGGATATGATGAGTCTGGAGAATACAGACCATGGGCAGTGAAGGAGAAGCTCAAGGGAGATGAACCGGAACAGCTTGGCATGCCTGAAGAGAGACCTGCTCTTCCACCGCCAAGCAAACCAGCTCTTCCAGCGGGACCTCAGGGAAGACCACAGCCATCACAGGCACCACCTGTACCAGCTCAGGTGAGATCAGGTCCAGTGCCTTCTCAGGCTCCAAGGCCAATGGCACAAGCAAGACCCATGCAGCCCCCGGCACCTGCGAGACCACCGGTATCTCAGGCAAGACCCATGCAGCCTCCTGCTCCAGTAAGGCCACCTGTACCCCAGGCAAGGCCTCCAGTACCACAACAGAGACCTCCGGCACCTGCACAACAACCACCGAGGCCCCCTGTTCCACAATCGGGACCCCAGGCAAGGCCTCCAGTACCACAACAGAGACCTCCGGCACCTGCGCAACAACCACCGAGGCCCCCTGTCCCACAATCGGGCCCCCAGGCCCCGCCACAGCAACCCCCAAGACCTCCGGTGCCAAATCAACCACCAGCACCTCCGGTGCCTAAACCGGTACAGAAACCACCTCAACCGTAGTGATGGGTGTTGCAAGAAATATCAGGGAGGCTCTTGCCTCCCTTATTTTATGTACAGATCAGAGCTTGATCAATACTGCAATATGCCTTGTCATGCTCTTATGGATCCTGATGCTGTAGAATTCTTTGAGTTCAAAACCCGATATTTTGTCGATCAGATCCTTGGAATGTGAATCTAATACCAAAGCAGCCCCTTTTTGAAGATCGTCAGAAGCTTCATCCAGAACCTCCTGAACCAATATTCCGGGATCGATCCCTCCGGTGGATGCAGATCTTCCAAATGGCGGATCAGTTATGATCCCATCGATCTTACCGAAATCCTTGAACCAAGGATACTTTGATAGTTTTCTTGAGTCCCCATTTCTGACAAAAATTCGGTCACTGAGACCAAGGTGTTCCACATTGACACGGGCCCCATGAAAGATCTCCACCTCTTTTTCCACCCCTAACACAGATATCCCAAGCTGGGCAGCTTCTATTGCCAGCCCAGCAGGACCAATGAATGGGTCGAGGATCCTGCTTCCGGCGGGAAGCCCGGATAGATTTACCATTACCCTGGCGAGTCTCGGATCCATAACGATCGGTCTGTTATAGGGCATTTTGGATCCTCTTTTCTTATCCGCTTGAAGTCTTTCGCTGAATTCTTTGATCCTTCCAATATAGCTCTTCTTTCTGATCATTATGAACAAGGTCGAATCAGGATCTCGGTGTCTGACAAGATAACCTCTTTTCCTTGCCATGGCGTCAACAGAATCAAAGAGCTCTGATGAGGTGAAAGAAGCAATCCCCCTGGGAACCTTCACCTGAAATGAGATGGAGCTCCCCTCCTCTATCTTGCCAAATGATGATGATACTCCCTCGAGAATATCATCGAGATCCATGGACCGAACCTCATCAAGGGATCCGGTGAAATGGGAAAAACCAAGCCTTCTGGCAAGTCCTTCAGGTGGTTCATCGTTCAATACAGCGATCTGAGGGTCCGCATGTTCTGCTTGAATGGTACTTCCGAGGGCTATCAGGGCCCCCTTCACCTCAGCGAAGGCAAGGTCCGGTTCTTCACCAGTAAGGAAAACGAACCCTTCCATGTCTCTACCATTGTCACATCATAGATATATATTAGGGGCACCCGCTGGTCACATCACAGGATAACCTTTTAAAAACCATCAGATACTTGGGGTATTTGGAGGTGACCCTTTGACAAAAGGGAGTTGGCCAGCCATTATTTCGGTTCTATTGCTTTTAATAATTGTCTTTGATCCCCTCTTCATGGGGGATGGGGGAGATGCTGATGGATGGACAGACGGATCAGCTGAAAGTCTGGTCTATCCACATTACGGTATCATGGACATGATCGCAGATGGTGCTTACAGACAATTCAATGCTTCCTTCCCTGAGAAGGCTAAATTCTTGTACTACTGGTATGAACCACTTGGTGCGGATTCCAATCCGGATTCTTTTGATTCACGACACACCATCCCGGTAGCCGAGGATAATTTCCTTGCCTGGACCGATGACGGGAAACCAGACGGTGACAAAGCCAACTATTTCATCCACAACACTAAAGGGTGGGAGATCACAGATTCACCTTCTGCCGCTCAGAAATGGGCTAATTACACGATCCAGAATCTTACAACATGGTTCATGCAGGGGGCGCCTGAAGTCTCCAACGCCAAGCATAAGGCTGCATATTCCATGGCAAGGATGTCTCGCTATGTTGCGAAGATGTCACAATATGGCCGCACAGATTATTCTCAATGGGATCAGGTAAGACAGCTTCCAGACTGGGATCCCAACGAGGCATCATATCAGGAATATTATGAAGCGCTTCTTTGGACAGATGATTCCATGGAGAGTCTCCAAGAAGATTTCTGGAACCTATCGAGATCCCCTCCCACGGACCTCGACGCACACACTATCAATGAACACACCGCCGATGTTGCCAAGTGGGTAAATTCCAGGGATGGGTCCACCGTGCAGATGGTGGATCACGATTCAACCACCATCACGGTGGGCAAAACATACAAAGAGATGTTGGACCAGTTCATCTACTGCTGGGACGGTGATGTGAGATACAAGGATGTTAGAGGTTTCAACGAATCCCTCTGGTGGTTGACAATTGAGAATCTGGTGGCGGTCACCGAGAACCTCTCTGCGATGTATCTTGCAATATATGATGCAGCCTGGAACGAATTTCTGGTGAAAGCTCCAGATATGACAATCGTGGATTATGAAGTGATGCCTGAAGGTATCATTGCGAACGATCTGGTCAGTGTTAATGTAACGGTCAGGAACGATGGACCCAAGGATACACCAGGCACATTCATCATGGAGTTAACAGCCTCCACAGGATATGTCAATACTCAGCCGATCCAACTGGATTCAGGGACACAGAAGAACGTCTCATTCACACCCTTCCCTGTCGGCATTGATCCTGTTTATGTGACCGTTGTTGCTGACAGTCTTGAAACGGTTGCAGAATCCGACGAAACCGACAACAACATCTCCTTCCAGTTCGATCCAATACCGGAGATATTCGCCTCGGATATGATCCTCGTTAAACCTTTTCCATCCATCAGGAAGGATACACTTCAGAAGATCGAGGTGCAGATAACCAATAATGGAAACCGGTACGATGAGTTCTATCTGAACGCTTCAACATTATCGGAGAATATAATCCTCCTGAAACCGGAACAACCAATTGGGGTTGAACCGGGGCAGTCCAAGATCGGATATGTCAGTATGGTCACTTTCGAGAATACTGATATTGGAACAGTGGTGGTCAATATCGTTGCAGAAGGTGTCGGCTCATATTCCGATCTCCAATTGCAGATCACCATTCTGGACCGAACACAGGACCCTGTACCCATGATCACTGGTCCGCAATGGGCGAGATTGGAAGAGATCGTCACTTTGTCAGCTGAAGGATCAACAGATCCAGATGGAGATTCTTTATCATATAACTGGTTCATTCCAGGATGGGGGAACCATACTGGAAGCATGGTAACCTTCAATTATACCAAAGTAGGACTTTATGAGATCATCCTGGAGGTCTATGATGGAAATGCAACTTCCACAATGACGCTCCCATTCTTAGTATTCCCCAAGGTTCCAACCAACTTGTCATCTTCAACATCTTCCAAAGGTCCATCCGGGATAACTGTATCATGGAAGCAGTGGAAATCAGGTGGGTTGATCGCATACTGGATCGAAGCGACGGCTCTACCGGGCCAGGGAGCACTTTCAGAGAGGGGCCCCTACATATCAAGGATCGGTCCTGGAAATAACTCAGGACGAGTTGGGAAATTCCTTCCAGGAACCGATGTAGAGGTAAAGGTAACGGTGGAGGCCGAGAGGTTTGGAAATGTAACATTGGATGTGTTCAATACCAATACCTCAGATCAAACCAATTTCCAGAACAGCCTAAGGATGTCTGTTGATAATGGTTATCTGACCGTTAATTACAAGCCATGGTTGGATCCCGAGGGAGATCGGGAACCCGTTATCCTTGTTGAGAGATGGTCCAACGGATACATACCAATATCGAATGATCTGATGGAGGAGATCCAGAAAGCTCCAACCTTTGACACTATCCGTTACAGATTGCAGTCCAACTGGGGAAGATACCGGGCTAAACTATCTTACTATTGGCTGGGTGAATCGATCTCTCCATTCCAGATATCGAATGAGACCATCAAAAAGAACGCAGTCCCACGGGTAGATCTATCCGGAGTGGATCTTCCCTGGGAGCTGAACATCAATGGAACATGCAGGGTCCATCTACAGATGGGAATAAATGATCCATATGATCATTTGACATTCACCATTGATTGGGGCGACGGTTCATCAGAAGAGCTGGACCTCTATACCGAACCGGATGACCTGATGTTCTATCAGATATTCCATAACTACTCCGAGATCGGTGTTTATGACGTCAGTGTCCGGATCGAAGACTGGAGTGGAGATGTGATCTGGCAGAATGGATCACTTGAGGTCCATGTTTATAGACCGATACATCTGAAGGAGACCAATGAGAATATCGTTCTTCAGATCGTATTAGCTGTCCTTGGAACAATTGTCCTTCTAGCACTTTTGATAGTCATGGGATATGTTGGATACAAGTTCTCAAAGAAGGAAACCGAGGTTGATTTCGATATGGATAAATTGAAATCCGATATCTCAAAGCAGAAGCCTGGTACCGGAACAGATTTCGACCAACGTAGAGGACTGCAGATCCCCAAGGAATCGATCATGATAAGATCTCAAGAAGATGATGAAGATGAAGAGGATGATGGGATCGAAGAAGCTGTCAAACCGGCATCTATGCCTATCATCAAGGGGACCATCACATTCGATGATGATGATGAAGAATGAAGATCAATATTAACGGACCGATCTGACCACGTCGTGTGGTATTCGATCATTTAAGAGTGATATCTGGGCCCCATCAGGTCTTCTTCAGAATGTCATATTGCTAAGTTTCACTCTGGAGGAAAGACCGTGATGAACAATCTACATTTGTGGCATCTTGCCATTGAAACCCCAAGAGGTTTCTTGAAGGGGCCAGTCATTGGTTTTTCAACTTCTGTGAATTTGTTCTCACTCAGGTTTCCAGCCCAGTAGATCGCATCCTTGGAAATCAGGTATCCGTAATCCATATCTCCCGCACAAGCAGGACATTTTGGGAGGTTCTCTCTCATCCCATCGTCCCATTTCTTTGTCAAGAACGTCGACATCTTTCATCCCCACCTAAGCAATAATCCGTCTTACATGTTATAATGCTTTTGTAATGGTTATCTTGACCTTTAGTTCTTAAAGTGGAGAAGGGGATATCCCCGGGTTCGAACCCCTTTGGGCCCATTCTGTTATTTTCCGATATATCAAAAACAAAATTAGAAAAGAACACCGGGCCATGGATATAGGGGTTCGAACCTTGGTCTTTGGAATACCACATTTACACAGTATTCCAAAGCGCGCTGAGTTCCGGAGGAAGTTAGCTGCGTCTTTATATATAGCCCAGCCATCGCAGATGTATAAAGAT
>JAUVBH010000031.1 GCA_030591285.1 Thermoplasmatota archaeon | reverse complement strand
TTAACAGAACAACTGTTATCGAGACAAGGTTGATGAACACCAACAATGCTGCCATTGTAGGCATAGAGGTTAACCTCACAATGTACTGGTATGAAGCTGCAAGAGGTAATTCCTTCGATAAAGGGAGGGTCATGCATAAAGATTCAGCCTTGGCGTCTGTTCCCAAGGGCGAAGGAAAGCTTTCTGATCCTATCAAATTCAGATGGGTGCCCCAATTTGCCGGTGCTTATGTTATGAATATCAGTATCAAGGTTCCCGGGGATCCAAGACCCTTTTCAAACAGAACCCTTGCAGCCGGAATCCCATACAAAACCACTACGCAAACCATTACTGACGGTCTATGGGTGGCCACTGAGTTCTGGAACCTATCAAAAATGGATGGATGGACAGCATATTCGGACCTTGGAGAACCCGGGGTTCAATGGCATATCAGCAACCATTCACTTTCATCGGGATATGGGAATCTCCATACATCTGGTGGTTCTCTCTGGGCTGGATCTGATGGGGCCGGGCTCTCACCGACAACCGGTTCATATTCTCTTGTGTCACCAATCCTCAACCTATCCAGATTCGATCCTGAAGGATGGGACTATTATCTTGGAGAGAGGAGGACACAGTCCTACCTTCTCTACAAGTATCGAGGTAATGTCTCTGAAGAAGGACCATCAGGTGGAGGAGTTATCTACCACTGGGTCAGAGAGAGGAGTGATGGATCCTGGAGCGCATGGGAACCATTGTTGGATCCCAAGGATAACTGGGTCAATTTGACCGGAAATACAACTAACGCCATCTGGGAGCTCAGTAGGCGACCATATCTGCATGGTGATATCGATTTCATTGGTATCGATCTTGGAGATCACAGAGGAGATGAGGTCCAGATAAGACTGGAATATATTCCATCTGGAAACCCTGAACCTGGATATGTGATAGATGATATCATACTTCTTGGAAAAGAACCGGTCGACGTTACACCGTTCACAGTGTCCGCCGATACAGAAAAGACCGTTGAAGTGGACCCGGGAAGCATGATAGAGTATGATGTCGAACTCCTGTCCAAATTGAGGTCCACGGACAAAGATCTGTCTGTAAGGTTAGAGGCCATAGATGCCTCGGACTTCCTTGATGTCGGTCGTGATGTATCCGTAGCCCCTGGGATAATTGACCTTCAGGTTGGTATGGATGAACCGGTCGGATCTACCGTGACCGTCTCACTCCCTCCTTCGTCTCCTTCCGGGAAGGGATGGGTAAAGGTTAGGGTCCTTGGTGGCGGGGTCGTTAAGGACATCACATTCAATTTTATGGTCAATTCAAGAAGGAAGCTTGGATTGGATGTCTCCGGGAAAGTATCAGGTGAATTGACCCCTGGGGAATCGGTGGGGATACGAACCATGGTTGAGAACCTTGGAAATGTGAACGAGGAGGTTTTCCTATCATTCCTGACCAATGATGATCTTATGTTGAATGTTGGTCTGGGGTCTAGACATCTTGATCCATCTGATTCTTGGTCCACGAATATTGATATATCTGTTCCTCTACAATCGAAAGCTGGTCTGAAAAGAGGCTTCTTTCTACTATCCAGCTCGTCACCACCTATTGATGCTCTGGATCTGATCTTGACCAATGATTCAAGGCCTGGATGGCATGTGGTGGAAGTCACCTATTCTGTCCGTCAGACACATTCAATAGAACTCTTTGCCCCATCTTTTGCCTCGACATATGGTGAGATAGAGGAACCTGGGACAGAGGGAAATAGGACGATCAGCTATCATCTGGTGATACAGAACAATGGGAACGGTGAGGATAGGATAACTCTCACTAGTCCCAATTGGCCAGAAAGGGAAGATATGCTTCTCATCCTCCCTGAGAGATCGATCAAACCAGGAGCCACTGATTTTATAAATATCTCGATCAAGGTCATGTATCCTGTCCCTCTGGGGATCTATTATTTCAAGATAATTGCACACTCCATCGGGGAAGAGGATACAGCTGACAATGAGGTCGACCTCACCCTATCCATCGGAAGAGCACCCGTTTCCAGCGGTATTTATCTACTGAATGGATCCCTGGAAGTGATACCCAAAGAACTTGTTATCGGAAGAGAAGCCAAGGTGCTTTTCACCGCAAGGTCATTTGGCTTTCTGGACAAGAACGGATTCAATGTAAACCTCTGGTTGAATGGAGGGATCGTTCTAACGGAATATCTGGATATAACCCAGTATCTTGACAGGGACTATGAGATCCCTCTGATCATCGATCAACCAGGTTCTTATTCTCTCGATATCAGTCTATCAGATGAAGGATCGGATCTAGGACCGGGAGTCACGGACCTTGTTACTGTCATGAGAACCGAGATCGAAGTTGGTTTCATCGACCTGAAAGTGGCAGATATCGATCTTGTTCAGGATCTCAAGGTCATTGATGATGAGAAGGTGAGACCTGGGAGCTACGATGTAACGGTCCATATCCATAATAATGGTAATTCTGCTGCAAATCTAGCGGTATTCACACTGACCGTTATAGACCTCGATCAGGGGATAAGGTGGAATTCAACATTGAATATGACAGACCTTGCACCCAATCAGACCCGAGAGTTGGTGTTTAAAAGTGTAAATTTCGAAAAAGAGAGGGACTACGAGATCCTGGTCACAATCGATGATTCGGACCGATGGAGGGATACCGATCCGGAGAACGATCTTGGAAACAGGACCGTGAAAGTTGGTTCAATACCACCTGAGGTCCCTCCATGGAGAGATCCAATGTGGAGCGTGGTGGGTCTGATCATTATAATAGTCGTCACTTTAGTGCTCCTTTTCTATCTACTTCGCAAGAAGCTTTATGGGTGCATCAAGGACCAGTAATAAATTTCATATACTGGATGTTATTAAGGGGTCCTGTCGGCAACTGCCAAACCTATATATATTAGGTTCAAGTAACCCGGCAGGTATCCATAAGGAGTGTTCCCGTATGGCCAAGGGACTGTTCACCGCTAGAAAGCTTCGAAAAGACGCCCAGAACAATAGGTGGAACGATCGCTACTACAAGAAGCGAGTTCTGAAACTAAAGGAGAAATCAGATCCTCTTCAGGGCAGCGCGCAAGCCAGAGGTATCGTTCTTGAAAAGGTTGGAGTAGAGGCAAAGCAGCCTAATTCAGCCATCAGGAAGTGCGTCAAGATCCAATTGATCAAGAATGGAAGACAGATCACAGCCTTTGCACCAGGTAACGGTGCTATCAACTTCATCGATGATCATGATGAGGTTATGGTTGAAGGTATAGGTGGACGAATGGGGCGTTCTTATGTTGATATCCCTGGTGTTAGATACAAGGTTATCAAGGTCAACAATGTCTCCCTCGACGAGATGGTCCGTGGAAGAAAGGAGAAACCGGTCCGTTAAAAGGAGGAATAAATATGGCCGGAAAGAAAAAGGAAGAAGTCAAGGAAGAGACGGTCGAAACCGTCGAGGAGAGCAAGCCGGAGACCAAGGTCGATAAGAAGACCGTGGAAGCTCCAGTGAAGAAGACCGCCAAGAAGGCCAAGAAGGGAGAGGTCAAGAAAGAGGCTCCGGTGGAAGAGAAGACCGAGGAAGCCCCCAAGAAGAAGACCACCAAGAAGGCCAAGAAGGAAGAGGCTCCTGTCGAAGAGAAGACCAAGGAAGCTCCAAAGAAGAAGGCCGCCAAGAAGGCCAAGAAGGAAGATGTCAAGGAGGCTCCAGCAGAGGAGACCTCTGAAGCTCCAAAGGAAGAAGTGTCTAAAACTCCTGCAGATAAGATCACTGAAGAAGCTCCAGCAGAGGAGAAGAAGGAGAAGAAGACCAAGAAGAAAGCGGAACCCAAGGAAGAGGGCCCATTCCCGGAAGACCTGATCTTTGGAAGGTTCAATACAAGGGAAGTTGTGGTAGAGGACCCCAGCCTGAAAGCTTTCATCAACCTTGACCCTGCATATGTTCCACATTCAAGTTCAAGACATGCGAACAAACCGTTCCATAAGCATAAGATCTCCATCGTGGAGAGGCTCATCAACAACATGATGAGGACAGAAAAATACACCGGGAAGAAGACAAAGAGCTACAAAGCTGTCCTGGACGCATTAGTATTGATCGAGTCAAGGATGAAAGAGAACCCGGTTCAGGTCCTCGTCAGAGCGATCGAGTATTGTGCACCTCGTGAGGAAGTTACCAGGCTCAAGTTCGGAGGCATTTCCGTTCCTAAGTCAGTTGACACAGCTCCTGCAAGAAGGCTTGACATAGCGCTCAGGAACATTTCTATTGGAACTGTGAAGTCATCACATAAGAACAGAAAAACGATCGCAGAGTGTCTTGCCGGGGAGCTCATCGCAGCCTCCAAGGGAGATATTCAGAGCTATGCTGTCTCCAAAAGAGATGAAATGGAAAGGGTTGCCAAATCGGCGCACTGATCCTTATCATGATCAAACTGTTAACATGGAAGACTCCAAGGGTTGATGCTCATGGGAAGAAGAGAAGATAATATTCGTAAAGCCCAGACGATTATGGACAAACCTCTGTATATCAGGAACATCGGAATTGCAGCCCATATCGATCACGGGAAGACAACACTTTCCGATAACCTGATCGCAGGGGCGGGAATGATGTCAGAGGAACTGGCCGGTAAACAGCTGCTACTTGATTTCGATGAGCAGGAACAAGCTAGAGGTATAACGATCAACGCAGCAAATGCTTCCATGGTCCATGATTATGAAGGCAAAGATCATTTGATCAATCTCATAGACACTCCAGGCCACGTTGACTTTGGTGGTGACGTGACAAGAGCAATGAGAGCTGTGGATGGTTGTGTTATTGTCTGCTGTGCGGTGGAAGGTGTTATGCCTCAGACCGAAACAGTTATCAGACAAGCATTAAAAGAGAGGGTGAAACCTGTATTGTTCATCAACAAGGTCGATCGTCTCATAAATGAGCTGAAGGTCACTCCAGAGGAAATGCAGAAAAGGTTCGTCAAGATCATTAAACATGTTAATGACCTTGTATCCAAACTAGTTTCTAAGGAATTCAAGGGATCATGGTTCATGACCCCAGAGAATGGCACCGTCGCATTCGGGTCTGCCTATCACAACTGGGCAATTTCGGTTCCATTCATGAAGAAAAAGGGCATTACTTTCAAGGATATCTACGACCACCTCGATCAGGGGAAGCAGAAGGAGCTCGCGAAGGTTGCCCCTATCCATAAAGTATTCCTTGATATGATCATTCAGCATCTTCCAAATCCAATTGAAGCCCAAAAATTGAGGATACCTCAGATCTGGCATGGGGACCTCGAATCGCCTGAAGGAAAAGCAATGATAGATTGCTCTCCGAATTCGAAACCGGTCATGATGGTCACCAAGATCATTATCGATCCACACGCAGGAGAGATCGCATCTGGAAGGCTCTATGCTGGAACTATCGAAAGGGGTCAGGAACTGCATGTGATCGGCATGCCGGGAACCATCAGGGCACAGGCAGTATCTGTCGCCGTTGGTCCGGATAGGATCACCGTGGATAAGGCCATAGCAGGGAATATTGTGAATGTTTCCGGTCTGAAAGCAGCTATTGCAGGATCCACAGTATCAGGCAATCCAGATCTTGAGGCTTTCGAAAAGATCGTCCATGTGTCAGAGCCGGTGGTAACTGTTGCTGTTGAAGCTAAGCATATGAAGGACCTTCCAAAACTTGTTGAGGTCCTCAGGATGGTCGCAAAGGCAGATCCATCCCTCAAGGTCGAGATCAACCAGGAGACCGGGGAGCATCTTCTCTCTGGAATGGGTGAGCTTCATCTTGAGATCACGGAATACATGATCCAGAACGAACATGGGATCGAGATCAAGACATCAGAACCCATTGTTGTTTACAGAGAGACCATTATGGGTTCATCTGTAAGACAGTTCGAGGGAAAATCTCCCAACAAGCATAATAAGTTCTACTTCACAGTACAACAACTTCCAGAAGCAGTCGTAAATGCGATCCGTTCCGGAGAGGTCCATTCCGATCAAAGGATCAAGGACGCCAAGGCAATGGCAAAACAGTTGTCAGAACTTGGAATGGACAAGAGCGATGTTAAGCATACATTCTGGATCTCGGGATCCAACATCTTCCTCAATTGCACAAAAGGTGTTCAGTATCTCCACGAGACCAAGGAGCTTCTGATCGATGCCTTTAAAGAGGCCATGACCAAGGGGCCAAGAGCATGGGAGCCTTGCATGGGTGTTTGTGTAATGCTTCACGATGCGAAGCTTCACGAGGATGCCATCCATAGGGGCCCCGGTCAGGTTATACCTGCAGGAAGGTCCGGTATCTATGGCGCGATGGTCGAGTCAGGAACAACACTCCTTGAACCAAAGCAGAAACTGTTCGTGACCGTCCCCACCGAATTGATGGGCGGTGTAAACAGAGAGCTGAACACCAGGAGATCCACCATCGAGGATATGCCCATGGAGGGTGATCAGGTGACCGTCATCGCAGCTGCACCGGTTGCAGAACTGTTCGGTTTCGCTGGAGCCATCAGGGGAGCAACACAGGGAAGAGCACTGTGGACCACCGAGTTCCTGGGTTTCAGTATCGTCCCCAGGGAACTTCTTGACAACGTGACCAGGGAGATCAGAGAGAGGAAGGGCCTGAAGCCAGAACCTCCAACAGCTGACTACTATTCAGCATGAACATAGTACAATTACATCAAAGGTTAAATATGAGGAGTAAATAAGGGAACAATCCGAGTAGGAGGAAATAGAAATGGCAAGTGAGAAGCCCCATATGAACCTCGTATTCATCGGTCACGTGGACGCAGGTAAGTCCACATCCGTTGGCAGGGTACTCTTGGATACGGGTCATATCGAACAGCATCTGATAGACAAGTACAAGAAGGAAGCCGAGTCCAAGGGCAAGGGATCCTTCGAGTTCGCCTGGGTCATGGATGGCCTGAAGGAAGAGAGGGAACGTGGTGTGACAATTGATGTTGCACACAAGAAGTTCACCTCTGATAAGTATTACTTCACCATCATTGACGCCCCTGGACACAGGGATTTCGTCAAGAACATGATCACCGGCACTTCCCAGGCTGATGCAGCTGTCCTTGTGGTCGCTGCACCTGAGGGTGTCATGGCACAGACTAAGGAGCATGTCTTCCTCGCAAAGACACTTGGTGTGAACCAGATCATCATCGACATCAACAAGATGGATGCCACCAAACCCGAGTGGTCAGAGGAAAGGTTCAACGCTGTCAAGGCAGAAGTAACCAAACTCATAGGCATGGTCGGATACAAGGGCGATGCAGTACAATTTGTACCAACATCCGCTTTCAAGGGTGATAATGTCGTTAATAAATCTGGAAACCTTTCATGGTGGAAGGGTGCCACTCTCATAGATTGTTTCAACAATCTATCCGTCCCGAAGAAGCCAACCACTCTTCCACTGAGACTCCCAGTTCAGGACGTCTATACCATCACTGGTATCGGAACTGTTCCTGTAGGCAGGATCGAAACAGGTGTCCTCAAGGTCGGTGAGACCGTCGGTTTCTCCCCATCCGGATCTAAGGGTGAGGTCAAGACCATTGAGATGCATCACGAGACCATGCCCACTGCAGAACCTGGCGACAACGTCGGTTTCAATGTCAGGGGTGTTGGAAAGAACGATATCAGAAGAGGAGATGTTTGCGGTGCAACAAATTCAATGCCATCTGTGGCTAAGACCTTTACAGCACAGATAGCAGTGCTTCAGCATCCCTCAGTCATAGCTGTCGGGTATACACCGGTGTTCCATCTTCATACCGCTCAGGTAGCCTGCACTTTCGAGGAGATCCAGAAAAAGCTGGACCCCAAGACAGGCCAGGTCAAGGAAGAGAACCCCGACTTCATCAAGACAGGCGACATCGCCATTGTCAAGATAAGACCAACCAGGCCCCTATGTATTGAGAAGGTCAAGGAATTTCCACAGTTGGGCAGGTTCGCTATCAGGGATATGGGAACAACTGTCGCAGCCGGCATGTGCCTTGACATTGAGCACAAGGAGTGAGTAATTTAAGTTAACATGTTGGAGGATTGGGATTGGTAGCAAAAGCAAGGATATCATTGACAGGCACCGATGCAAAAAGCCTAGACGGAGTATGCAATCAGATAAGGTCGATATCCGAGAGGACCGGAGTTAATCTCTCTGGACCTATCCCTCTTCCAACAAAGAGGCTCGTGGTACCCTGTAGAAAATCACCTGACGGCGAAGGGTCAGAGACCTGGGACCGCTGGGAGATGAGGGTCCACAAGAGACTCATATATCTCGATGCTGATGATCGGGCGCTCAGGTCCTTGATGAGGATCAAAGTTCCGGATGATGTCAATATCGAGATTGTACTAAGAAGCTGAATCCCTCCTGCTCGGAAGGTTCAGCTTCATTTTTTCTTTTTTTTATTCTCTTTAACTTTTAATAGTATCAGTAGCAGGAGCAGCCATATTTATTAATGGAAAGTGGCTTTCCATGGCTTATAAGAAACAGGTGGAAGGGTAAATGAGCGATGTGATAGGGAATTTTCAGATCATACCATTTCCCAGAAGACGTCTTCCAATAATCGATCTTTTGGACCAAGCCATGAAAAGACACCGTGTCATGGGTTTGCTCGATGTTGATATAACCATAGCCAGGAATTTCATTACAGATCACAAGGAAAAGACCGGGGAGACGATCTCCTTAACAGCATGGGCCCTTGTTTGCATCAGTGAAGCGATCAGCGAGTACAAGGAGATCCATTCATACAGGAAGGGTCGAAGAAAACTGGTGATCTTCGATGATGTTGACATATCAATCCTCATAGAGAGGGTAAATAAAGGGAAGAGATTTTTCGCTCCATATATCCTCAGGAAGGCCAATGAAAAATCATTGATGGAGATCCATAACGAGATCAGGGATGCCCAAGAAGAAGATCTTGGGAACAGAGAGGTCCATATTCTGGGCCGGAAGAAATTCCAGAAGAAAGCTGCAAGATTCGTAAATCGGATGCCTAAGTTCTTTCGGACCCTCATGGCCAGGAAACTAAGAAAGGATCCTTTCTTTGCAAAAAGGATGTCAGGGACCGTAGGGGTCACATCCTTACGAATGTTCAATAAGACCACTGGATGGGCAGTTCCAATGAGCATTTACCCGATCAATATAGCCTTGGGTGGTGTGGGAAAGAAACCTGCTGTTGTGGGAGACGAGATAAAGATCAGAGAATTCATGAGTGTCACGATCCAGGCCGATCATGATGTTATGGATGGTGGACCAACAGCAAGATTTGTATCCAGATTGCTTGAACTGGTCGAAAGTGGATATGGACTTAATCTTGATAGTGGATCAAAAAGATGATCGATCTTAAACGACCTCACCGCAGAATGTGCAGAACTGATGTTCCTTCACATTCATTCTCCCGCAGTGTGGACATGCTACCTTGTTTGTTTTCCTTTTCTCAAAGATCGTACCAGGAGAAGGCAGCTCTTCAAGCTCAACCTCCTCCAGCTCTTCTATGTTTTCATCATCATCCCAATTATGACCCTTCAGAGCATACTGTTTGATCTGGTTCAATCCAGATACACCTGCAGGTGGCAGAGCAGCCAGGACCTTCATACCTCTTCTTGTAAGTCCTTTGTGGATGTAGATGCCTTCATCTCTATCCACGATCCCTTTCAATTCGTTCCGGGCAACCATGTTCTCAAGGGTGGTTGAGATATCATTGATCGTGCAAACACCCACTCTTGCGAGATATGCAAGTGATATTTTGTCGTTCCTATTGACCCTGGAATGGTAGAGATAGAAGGCCATCTTGAATCTGAGGTCCTTCCATTTGTTGTCCATCTCCCAGAAAACCACCATTATTACGAAAAAGGTCAGAGCTACGATACCAACGAATAGGATCAGGATCAGACCAAGGGTGGTATCAACAAAGAAATCTGTTGTCTTCTGTTCAATGACAAAGCCGAAGAATCCAAAGATATAGATCGCGCCGAAAGCCAGGAATAGAACTATGAACAGCTCTGCAAGATATTTTACGATCCTTCGAACCATTTGGTCAGGCACGATTATCTGGTGTTGATGAAATTCATCATTTATTATTACTGTTGTCAAATGAACTCTGATAATCAGATCACTCGCAATAGTAAGGATTATATGATAGTTACTATTCCCATGATTGTCAGGTTTGTTTTTTGCAGAGGTAGCTAAGCTTGGCCCACCCCGGAAAATCTCCATGAGATTTCCCTTGGCCTTGGAGGAAGTATCCTCCAAGACGGTTCCCGTGGGCTGTGTTAGCAATTTTCTGCTGCAAAATACGCAGAGGTAGCTAAGCCCGGCCCACGGCGCCGGACTTGAAATCCGGTGGGCGTCAGCCCTCGGGGGT
>JAUVBH010000056.1 GCA_030591285.1 Thermoplasmatota archaeon | reverse complement strand
GTAGACAGGGTTGCTATTCACTCCATTGCTAACAAGCCATCCCCATTCCTGCAGGATATGACCCGAGAAGACACACATTATGTTACGATGCTGTTTGGCGAAATCCTGCCAGATATCTTCACCGGTCGCAGCCCCATCCGGACTATTCCCTATTCCATAATTCCCACCCAATGTGATCATTCTCTGGTTCGCAACCAGGTAATTATGGGTGACGACAAGGACCAGGTGATCAGGGTGAGCTTCAACAACATCACCAGCCCATTCGAGAACTGCATCCCTCGGGGCCATCTCCAAGGCCATTACAAGCCAATCTCTTCCCCCTCCCGAGAAGTAGTGATAGGTGTTCTCCTGGTGTCCTTTCTCGAAGGCTCCACCCCAGGAGGTCCAGTTCTCGATCGGTCCGGATGGAAAATAGTCATTGAGATATGTGTCCCTGTTCGCTGCGTTCCCATTGGGTCCAAGATCATGGTTTCCAGGATTCAGGGTGTAAGGGACACTTCCATTCAAAACATACATCGCTCTGGATGCATTGTACCATTGGGGGTGGTTGTTGTTGTTGGTGATATCCCCCTCGTGGAGAACGAATTTGATGTTGTATTCGTCCTTATGCTCTACTACCCATTCGGTCATATTGATGAAGGTATCAGGATAGTACATCGGATAGATCTGGGTATCAGGGAAAACTGCGATGGAGAACGTGGTGTCCCTATCGATCACATAGTTTTCCGGTTTTGCATCCTCAAGATCCATGATCAAGAATATCCCGCTAGCGAGAAGGATCATTGCTACCAGTGATGAGAGAAGGACCCGAGACCTCATATTGGACACCCTGCATGAATTGGGCCCCTGGGGATAATAAATATTCCCCTCCTTGGCTCAGAATTCATCGTCTTCCTCTATTCTCTTCTTCCTTGAAACATTCACGAAGAAGAGTATCATGATCAATGTGTAGACAGCAAGGACAATTATCAGAACTATGAAGTAGGTTCTCAGATTGCTGTCGGAGGTTTCGAGATTCTCACTTTGTGTTTCGACATTCCTTCCCACTTCCTCAAGTTCAGAGACAATTCCCTCGATCTCCTCCAGCGCCTCTATCTTGTCATTGAGATCATTGATCTCCTCTCGCGTGTAGTTCATTCCCTGGCTCAGGTTCTCAAGTTTCGAATTAAGATCGTTCCCCAGGTCCACAACCAGCTGTGTGAATATATCGAAGAAACTTTCAGGAGCTTCATACCAGTCAGGTTCCTGTGCGATCAGATCCGAGAGGTTTATTTGCATCGCTTCGAGCTCCCCTGAAAGGTTGATCCTGCTCAGAGTATCATTCAGGTCGGCCAGTGCTACATCTATGCCTTCCATGATCCCTGCTTCATTTTCATCTAGCAATCCTTCGATGGTTGATTCCAGATCATCGATCCTCTCGGTGAGGTTCGCCTCCATTGTATCGATCCTGATCATCAGGATATGAAGTATGTCTATTATCGGATTGATGTCACTGAATGGAAACACATCTTCAAGATCGGGTATCCCATCGTTATCGTCATCATGATCGAAATTGTCACCCCAACCGTCTCCATCAAAATCAGCAAACTCCATGTCGTCAAATGGAAATGCATCCATCTCATCAAGGTAACCATCACCGTCCGCATCAGGATCAATATTGTCTCCAAGTCCATCTCCGTCGGTATCGAATATTTCTGTTGGATTGTATGGGAACATATCCTTTTGATCTGGAATGCCGTCATCATCGTAGTCCATCAACATGTAATAGACCTGCAGACCGCCCCTGTCTTTTGTATAAGCTACATGTTCTCCCCAAACAACCGGAAAATGTTCCACCGCACCATCGAAGGTCAATCTGTGCTCCATTCCAGTTAGAATATCGTACATTGCCACATCCCATCTGGAATCATAGGCAGTCAAGAACACAACATGATCTCTATCTATTCTCGGCCAATCCGAGCGGTAATTGAAATTCGAGACATACAGATCGGTCTTTGTGGTAATATTGTAGAGCCAGACCAGTTCATTGGGACCACTTTGTGATACATAAACCACTCTATCCCCGTAAATGTCAGGTCTAAAGACATCCAGGTCTTGCTTATCCACAATATTTTTTTCCTGTCTCGTGACGAGATCATAGCTACGTACGATGTGATATCCAGGTTCATCGTTTTGCCAGACAACAAGGTTGCCGTGAATGTTCGGATAGATGTCCATTCCGAGGTAGCTTGATATCTTGTTTATCCCTGTTCCCGGACTGTAATGGATTATTGAAAGATCGTGTCCAGGTTGATCTTCATACCACACTATGTTCTCACCATCTACCCTTGGAGAGAATTCAACCATGGCATTGTTGGTGATCTTTTGATAATTTGTCGTTGAGATCATGTATTCATATACATCCCAATTTCCATCATGATCACTCAGGAAAACGATCCTGTCCCCGGATATGTCTGGAGCAAATGAATCAAAATTGACGATATGACTCTCAAATCCCGATCTCAGATTACGAAGCATTATCCTCTCTCCAGCTGGTGTGTGATCCTCGTAAACGAGATACATTCCATCAACAGCCGGGAATCCCTGACTGTAACCGAATGGTGTGATCAGCTCCTCGATATAACCATCAGCTTCTTCCGAACCCATCAGGAGAATGAAACCTCCTGTGAACAACATAATGACTACGATCATGCTTCCAAATATCCCAATTTTCCTTTCCATATGAATCCCTTATGATAAGTGGCATACAAATCATTTCAATCTTTTCCAACATCAGGTCAAGTTGGTTCAACAATCCCTTAAAACCACAATTACAATTTCATTTCGTGAAGAGAACATCGATCGGAGGAACCTTTTCTCTAGTATTGGGGCTGATATCGTTGGGAGCAGCCGTTATGCTGTAATTGATCACAAATTATCCAAGATACCCCTTCGGAATTCCAATCTGGTCTCAATTCATTTTCACAATGTCAGTTCTATTAGTAGTTCCCATGGCCGGTCTGATCGTAGGTTTTGCTACAATGATTCATAATGAAAAATCAGATCCCTGTTCGATCTTTGGAATGGCGTCCTCTGGAGTCGTGGCCTAGGTATTTTCACCTATTCTCTTCCTATTTGTGCTCTCATTATTTCTCTATTCAATTTGACTTTACTATGATAGATCATTATCTCTTGAGTATTCCACCATCTCCCTGATCCGATCCTCGAAATCAGGATGGGTGGATAGCATATCCTTGAGGAAGTTGTCACTGTCATCAAGGTCAAGTTTCCCTGCTATTGCCATCTCGACCTTTTTCTCATCAACCTCTTTTTTACCTGTCTTCAGTTTGATCATACATGAAACCGCATCGTGTACGTTTCCGCTAGCATGAAGACCAGCTCTATCCGCAGAATACTCGAAAGAGCGGGACATCCGACCATTGAGGAATATCAACTTGAAGATCATCAGTGGAATATATGCGATCAATGGGACCCTCAGGATACTGGAATCGAACATGGTCCTGATCGCGAAATGATAGAGTTTGATATGACCCAGTTCGTGACCAACCACGAACTTCAATTCCCCCTGGTTCATGATGTCCACCAAACCCTTGTTCAAAACAATGACAGGTGAAGCGATCCCCCTGGTGAAAGCGTTCACCTGAGGATTTCCATCGAGGTACATCTTTGGTAGTGTCACGTCAATACTCTCCGCAGCTTCCTGACAAAGTTCATAGAGATCTGGAAGTCTGCGTTCATCTATTGATACACCGATGTTCCTAAGATGGCTGTTGGCTGCTCCGACCATCAGCAGCATGATGATTATCCCGATGAACCCCCAGAAACAACACAGGCCACCTGTTAGAGCACTGAGGACAAAGAAGATTATGATACCAAAAAAAGCTGCCAGTATAAGGTTGAACCATTCACCAGGATACCTTAGCTTTACATTGGCCACCATCATAGGGTGATATGATCGGACCGATTTCAAACCTCCCCTGGTAAGGACAAGAGTATTGAGTCACCCACAATGTGGAATTTCTATTCGTTCATTGCAGCAGGTTCCCAGCAGCCCTTTTCAGATTTTCGAAATCTACTGGTGCCCCACAATACGGGCATTTTGTATGTCTGTTCTTCGTCCCATCGATATCGATCATTCCATGGCATTTCATACAAAGGTACGGGATAGCTGTCCCATGTCTCTGCAATTGTTCAAAGATATCATTTGCATTGACATGGATGTGTCTGGAGACCTCCTCTCCTCTCTTCCTCCTACATCTGACAGCGTCATCGAACATACCCAATCTATCATAGAGGAACGCCGCTTCATCCAGTCGGTAAGATGTTTCCAGGTTCCTTGCGCGGATCTCCATTGCCTGCCGTTGTCGTACTCTCTCCATCTCCATGGCTTTTCTTGCCTGCTGCTCTCTCATCATGGATTCCTGTTTTCTGATCATGTTCTCCCTTATGAACTGGGGATCCTGTTCCTTGATCCTTCCATTGTAAACAACCGTGAAGATAATGCCCAGGACCAAAAGCAGCATTCCAATAAGCCCGATCATGGAAGATGCTGCACAGAATCCGTAAAAGGAATCCGGGATATCACTCTTCATGACGGAGACTTCCAGATCGTGAATATTGTGGATGTCATCCTCGATAGTTATGAAGAATTCGAAATCATCATAATAACTGACGTAGCCGAGGTCGACACTATAGGTTTCGGGTGTATCTCCTCTTTCATTTAACTCGTCTGAGCCCCAATCATTCTCTATCCAGAAATGGATCCTTATTGTCTCATTGTTCTTCGATCTGATAGTTATCTTGAGATCATTGTCGATCTCATCTCCTGATAAACTGACGGAATAGGATTCATCCCAGTAATCATAATCGAAATCCTCCTCATCAAGGACCTTTATCCATTCCGGTTGTGAAGAAGCTATCACCAAGGCACCACTGAGAATGATGAGAATAGGCCCCACAACGATCATTATGATCCAGATATTGCGAATATTTCGGTAATGGTCGGCCTTGTTGATCCTATCTCCCCCGATAACAGAATCAGCAATACTACTATAAGAAAAATACCTTCCATCAGCTGTCCATATCCTCATCAAGCTTCCTTGTCAACATCAAAAATGTTTCCCGGTCCATTTCATCATCCAGGAATTTCTCCAAAATTATGGCCATCATTTCAGCTGCAAGCTTCTCTTTGGTTATGAACTCGTAGCAGGGGTCTCCACCATCAGCTATCTTCCAAATAACCTTTTTATCTCTCAATCTCTTTAGATTGTAATTGACCTCTTCCCTCGATTGTTTTGTGAGATCAAGTAGCCCTTTTCTTGAGACGCCCGGATCATCCTTTATCGCTCTGAGGATCCTGATCTGCTTCCTTGTGAGATCGGAAGCACCTGTCACTGGATCGAAAGAGCCTACCTGGGTGGAATAGTAGCAGTTCTGTTGGCCTTTTCTGATACTCTTTACCCTCTCTTCACCTTCCAGATACTGTAGATGATATCGAAGGGTACCCCTGTTGATCTTGAAAAGTTTGAGGATATGAGAGAAGGAGACACCTGGATTATCCAGGATAAAACGGTCCAGGTTTTCCCGGGTGTCGTTCTCATTTCCTCGTTCCCGTTTCATCTCCTCTCCCTCGTATATTGACGGGAAGGTCTATTATTGGTTTCCCTCCGAGAAGTGATCCTCGATGAAATCCCGCAGTTCGTTATGAAGGCCATGGTCTATCTCGCCCATTTCGAACTTCACCTTCAATTTGTAGTCCATCTTCTCCTTATCCATGCTGAATTTGCTTGGGCGCTTCCAGGACAGTGCTTCGCCGCTTATTGACCAATATTCATCCTCGAGGGAGGAGTGGGGCCCCTGTTTAGGTGAGCCCCTGTATGCTGTTTCCTCTCTCTCCGATTCTTGAACGTTACCTCTGCTGCCATCGATCCTGCCACCTCGGACAATACCAGGAACTATGTTATGGCCAGTACTTATCTCCACACCTGAATGATCCATGTACGAGACATTGTCGGGATCATTCTCTTCATCTCTTGATCTCCTGGGAATGTTCCTATTTCTTCTGGAGTAGATGAAGGATCCTGCTATCATGATGATGACAACTCCAAGGACGATCACGACTATCAAGGCGAGGTCATCTATTCGATCACTGTTGCTGGGTATTCCTCCGACCTTCACATCTTTATTGACCTCATACCAGTCATTATCAAGAGCCCTTGCTCTGAGTGTTATCGAGTGGGTGCCATCCTCCAGAAATACAACCAGAAGCGAATTGCCTCCGATCAATGCTCCATCAATATACCATTCGAATTCAATGAAATTCACCTTTCCCTCGGTCAGGTCCATCACACTGAGAATGGTCTCTCCGGTCTCCATTCGGGGCCCCTGGACGATGTCTATCACTTCGATTTCAGTACCGACGTCATCGTCAACGACCGAATCCTGGGGATATACCATAAGAGTGAAACTTGAGATGTCAAAATAATCTCCATCTGTGACCATGATGGAAACCGTGAATGCTCCGATATCATTTGCTGTCGGCATGCCTTCCAGTACGTTTCCGTTCATGGTGAGGAAGGTTGATGTTGTGGTCACTTCCCAATGGAGACTTTTGATATCAGTATCCTGGTCCAGGGCACTGTATTCATGAGTATAGTAGACCCCCACCAGGGCACTCTTGATATGTGAAGTTATGATCGATGGGGGATATTCGTTTTCAAATTCTTCATCTTTCTCCTTTTCGACCTCGATATTGAATATGAACTCATCGATCCCGGTTCCATCTGTAACCCATACTTCGATCGTATGAATACCGATATGGAGATGGGATGGCCTGCCGCTGAGAACATTTCCTTCCATTGACAACCATGTTGCCAGAGTTGTGAAACCCCAGGTCAGTTCATCTTGAGGAGTGTCCCTGTCCACTGCTTCGAACTTGACGGAATAGTTCTCTCCTACCACTGCATCTCCAGGAAATGACCTGACTATGCATGGCACGTACGGTCCAACTCCTATTGTGGACCCATATGAGTGATTTGTGAACCTTCTTGTGCTTGGGAAATTATCTTTTGATGATGATGCACCGTTGTTGGTGTAGGGTGCATCGACGATCCCATCGGAATTTGAGTCCGGGGATACCCACTCGTTCCAATAATTGCCGGTGCTTTCTTTGTTCCAGATATTCTTATCACCATCATCTGTCACTTGAGGGGTCTGCCCATTTCTGTTGTTTATGATATCATTACTGTAGAACTCACTGTTATCACAATCATTCTCGATCCTCACTGCCCAGTTGGTGTTGTTCATTATCAGATTGTTGTAAACGATAGCCTTTGATGCATATCCGTTGTAGGGCAGATATATCCCTGAACCGCCATTGTTGACGATGGTGCAGTTCTCGATCATCTGATAGGCTTCGACATATAACCAGAAGCCTTCCTCGGTGTTTCCTATGGCTTCGCAGTTCTCGAACCAGTTCTTATCGAATGAACCCCCGACCATGAAACCGATCCTACCGTTGTAATTTGCAGTACAGAACCTGATATACTCCCTTTCGGAGTCCCATATCTCCCAGCCGCTCTTGACGTTCCCCTCCGACCGGCAGTGATAGAAATCGTTATCCGGAGAGACAAAGAAACCGAAACCATTGTACCCGTTGTTCAAACTATGGAAACTATCGAACCTGTTGCCGGAGGAACCTGATAGGAACACACCGTGCTGTTTGTTATTGGATGATATGCAATCATGGATCCAGTTGTTGTCAGTATCTCTCATCAGGGCCCCGAAATAGTTGTTTTGCATGTAGATCCCATAAACTTCGTTCAGATCGGATTTCAGCTCCAAACCTGCAGTCCAGGTCTCTTCTCCAGACCATCCAATTGGAAGTCCACCAGTCAAGTTCAGACCGGATATTTTGCAGTTGTCAGCTGTAACGATCAGTGCGGTCCTTCCCTTTCCATTGATAATGGTATTGTTCATCTCGGTCCCGTGAAGTTCCAGTTTCTTATCCAGGGTGACACTCTCATTGTAGATCCCCGGATGAACAACGATGTGATCACCTGCAGAAGCGGCGGAGATCGCCGAACCGATAGTAGTGTATGAATATCCGGATCCAACATGAATGGTCTCGGATCTGGTCGGCATTCTGTCTCCTTCTACAAAGACATCCGATCCAAGGAAGAGGGGCCCCGCTATCAAAACAACTACGAGAAACCATGCTACCTGGGGCCCTGGTGCACCGCTCTTATTTTTCATACTTTCCTCTCCCTTGCTGCATATGTCCATTGGTTTCAGTATAAAAACGGTTTTTCACC
>JAUVBH010000240.1 GCA_030591285.1 Thermoplasmatota archaeon | reverse complement strand
CGAATAGCCAGGTCTGGTACAGAACAATACTTGATTTTATCAAGGAACATATCTAAGGAATTATCATATCCTTTCTGACAATCATTGTCACCCCACTTAAGACATGATCGAATTTGTTCAGTTCCACCACAACATATCCTTCGGCTGCGAAGATCTGTGGATTCCATCTGTAATGGAAATGGTTGAAGAACGCTGATTGTGGCCCTCCATGGATGATCAGAAGAGTAGGCCATTTCTTGGAAGGATCGAAACCCGGTGGTTTTATCAAAAATCCATGGATAGGATCATCATCCGCTCCCTTGTACCAGAACTCTTCAGGTGGATGTATCTCAACACCTTTGATGGCTGAACCGGAATCCGTCAATCTCGTGAATCTCTTATCAACTATGATCTTCTGGGCCCCGTCGAGTTCAAGATCGGGAGGTACACCGTCACTGGGTTCTATCAGGAATAACTCTGCTGGACCGGTCATGTTCTGTCTTGAAACCAATAACATTCCATCTGGGACCAAACGAAGGTCTGTATTGAAGGTCTTGGATGTATGCTGTTCCACATTCTCGAAAAGACCAACACTGTAGATGGAATTGTATGCCATATCTGCGGCGAGGAAGAACAGACCACTGGAATCCTCTTTCCAGACTGGGTCCGATGGGGATCTGTCCAGTTCCTCGGTCAAGGTCCTGGTCTCCTTGGAGGACCTGTCGTATATCTTGATCCTCGGTCGATCGGCTTCATAGGTAGCCTTTTCCGCTCCAAGATAGGCAAGATATCTTCCATCCGGACTGTATCTTGGTTCAAGATCCATTGCCTCAGTGGTGGAAATATTGATCGCATCT
Organism: Thermoplasmatota archaeon; assembly: GCA_030591285.1. Lineage (GTDB taxonomy): Archaea > Thermoplasmatota > Penumbrarchaeia > Penumbrarchaeales > Penumbrarchaeaceae > JAFGLL01. Next base: position 2,808 of record JAUVBH010000240.1, on the reverse strand, counting down.
CCATCAGGTTCGATACCGTTCAGTTTCTGAATGAAAACCGAGTTGTTCGTGGATACTGCAACCACAGGATCCGGATTCTTCACATAAGCGATCTCATCTCCCTCAGAACTGAAGGAGAAATCCTGTGAGCCTCCAAGACTGATGGGGGGAACATCTGCATCTCCAGGAGTGATATCCTTCATCTCTTTTGAATCAATATCAATGATGAACACATGGCTCCTTTTCATATCCCGCCAATGGTCCCAGTGTCGATAAAGAAGGGAGTCTTCGATCCTTGCACTGCTTTTTTCATTTACAAGTCCGTAGGTCTTTGCAAGTTTGATCTTATCCTTTTCGTCTCCCGATATCCCCTCAGTGTTCCCGTCCCAATGAGTTGAGACCACTACGCTTCTGGTGAAGGCTATCCTTTTTCCATCGGGGGCCCAGATAGGAGCCGATACACCACCTTCTCCTTTTGTAAGCTGGTAGGCTTCCCCTCCCTTTTTGAAGGGGAGGATCCAGAGTTGGCTCTCATCTTTCCTATTGGAAACAAATACCAGAAGTTCACCATCTGGACTCCAAACAGGTGAGGAATCTTTGGAATCTCCAGGTGTCAACTCTCTCGAAGAACCATCTTCAAGGTCCAGCAGCATGATCGTGGAACTGACCTTGTTCTCGACATGGTCATGTTTGCTGCTCACATAGGCTGCAAATTTCCCACCTGGATGAACAGATGGAGAGGATATCCTATTGATCTTCATCATGTCTTCGAACTTTAATGGATGCACTTCACCACTCATTTCTATCTCCAGTGATTTGAAGGTGATTCACCTTATAAGATTTTAGCATTACATGGTCGAAAATCCGGTGTTGTCTAATGTATCAAGGGTAACCCTTTTTAACCTACAGATAATGAAATGGTTGGAGTTGTTGGATGATGGTGGATAAATTCAATTGGAGACTTCACCCGAAAGGAGCCAAATTCCTGGGCGACCTGGTCGAACGGTTCCAGGATGAAATGAAAGAGGTACAGGTCCTAGCACGTGAGCTGGAGAACTTGACCTCAACCAGACTGATCGATTGGATAGATCATATGCTTGTTCCGAGCAGCTGGATAGATCTATCAATACTCGAAGAAGCTGGATTCACAAAGGAAGAAGTGAAGGTTGGAAACCTGGACCTATTCAAGGTCACAAATGAAAATTCCACGCTATTTCCACTCTTTATCACTGAAAAGGAGATCGGCAGACTGTATCTGAAAGTTGAGGATATTGAAAAAATTGCATCCATCCAAAACATTACAGAAAAGATCGAAGGGAAAAAGTGGGCACCTCGCAGAAAGCTCATGATAGCAACCTCCGGCATTCTATCCTTGGGAGCTATCGAAAGAAGGGGATATGATGGATATGAGATCCCGGAATGGGGAGATGAGGAGAAATATGCAGAGATCCTGGACGATCTGATGAAAAGGGACAGGGATTCCGATCCGGAAACTGCTTTTTCAGAATTGGAAGAGATCATCGATAAAGGCGTGGGTTCAATAGGAACAGATAGGACCGCTGATGCTTTCTTCTTCGCCGAAAGAAGATACTGGGAATCCATGAACGAAACCGGAAGGATACAACTGGACAGACAGAACTCATTAGGTATAGGTTGGGGAAATCATGATCACCATACATTCAGATGTTCCAGAGAGAATTTCTCCAGAACTATAACAATTCTTGAGAAGATCGGAATGAGATCCAGGGAAAGATTCTATGCAGGAGAACAGGCAGGTTGGGGAGCCCAGGTAATGGAGCATAAAGTATGCGACATAGCTGTTTTCGCAGATGTAGATCTAACACCTGAAGAGAAGGATGGTGATTTCGCCCATCAGGGATTGACACCATTGGATTCACTTGGAACAGTAGGATTATGGGTGGGTTTACACGGTGAGTCGATCCTGTCGGCCGGACTTCATCACATTGCTGCATTGGTTCAGTTTTCGAAGATCCTGGATGATTCTAAGGATCTGGGTATCATAAATATGGATCCGTTCTCTTCATTTCCATATCTCAAACAGTGCTTCACTCAAGGGGAGATATGGAATATCGTCACAAACAAACCCAAGAAGCTTTTTGAAAGAGAATTGATAACAAAGGACCAGATGGATAGGTTCTTTTCAATTGGTGCACGGGGAAGCCACCTGGAGTTCATCGAAAGGAATGATGGGTTCAAAGGTTTCAATCAAGAAGCAGTGAGCGACATAATTGACAGGACCGATCCAAGGAAATGAGAGTGAGAGAGATGGATACCACGGGACTATCTTGCAATATCAGGACCGATGAGAGCTCGCTGCAGCAGTACAGCAAGGATATGAGCAAGTATATTGCCGTACCTAAAATGATAACGATCCCAGAAAATGAGAAGCAGATAATTGAGATAATCGAGTATTCAAAGAGGACCAAGATCCCTCTCACTGCAAGAGCTGCCGGTTCCAATCTTTCTGGTAACTCCATTGGAGAAGGAATTATCGTCCTTTTCAACAATATGAATGGGATCCTTTATAGAAAACAAAATAGAGTTCGATTTCAACCAGGACTTGTATATGATAAGCTCAACGATGAAATGAAGGAATATGGATTTTTTCTACCCTATCATGTAAGTTCATCCAAATTCTGTTCCATAGGGGGAAATGTAGGTACCAGGGCATCTGGTTTAAGGAGCATAAAATATGGAACAGTGGACACTTCCGTCCGAAATATCAGGTTCATTGACACTGCACATGGTGTTGTTGACACCAGGATCGGTATTCCCAACGATCTGAAAAAGAAAATTCTGGATCTAAGG
>JAUVBH010000182.1 GCA_030591285.1 Thermoplasmatota archaeon | reverse complement strand
GGGATCGCCATTTCTCTTTTCGCAATAACCATGTTCCTGAGATACAGGATCAGGGCCAAGACCAGAGAACTAGTTCAAACCAACCAGCAGCTTGACCATGACATTCAGAGAAGAAGGGAAGTGGAAAAAAGATTGAAGGATGAAAGGAACCGATCGGTCTTCTATCTGGACCTGTTGATCCACGATGTTGGGAATATCAATCAGGGTCTACTGAACTCTTCCCAGATATATGACCTTGTAAAGGAAGATCGGGAAAGAGCAGACCGTATCCATGAAACCATCGAACAGCTGGTAAAACGATCCGTAAGTCTATTGAAGAATGTTCACAAATTTGCCCAGGCGACCACTGCCCCCTTCAATCCAGAACCAATAAAGTTGATGCCGATTCTGAAAAAAGGACTGGCGGGTGTGATCCTTTCTTTTCCCGAATTGGAGATCCAATTCGATCTAAAAGGGCCTGAAAAGAAGATCATGATACCTGCCGAACAACTTCTTGAAGAGGTCTTCTACAACATCTTCCACAATGCGGTCAAGTATCACGAGCTTGGAAACCCCAGGATAGATGTTAAGGTAACCTTGGATGAGGCTAGAAAAAAGGCTATTGTGATCATAGAGGATCGGGGAAGAGGAATTCCTGACAATATGAAAGACCGTCTGTTCACCAGGATGAAGCAGGCAGACGAGGCAAAACACATCGGTATGGGACTATCTCTTGTGAAGGTCCTTCTCGATAGATATAATTCAACGATCGTTGCCGAAGACAGGGTTGCCGGAGATCACAAGATGGGATCGAGGTTCATAATAACATTACCAATAATGGATCCTTCGCCGGATACTGTTCAGCAAATTTCCGAGGATACTTAGTAGTTTAGAAGATCTTGGCTTTCTCAAAGTCTGGAGAATTCGTCGATATCCTTTGCCATCAGAACCCCGCTAGTTCTTATCTGGCTCCCAAGAGTATCAAATGGTCTTGGTCCATAATCATGACCCGGGAACACGACCAAACTACTATCCAGATCCTTGATCCTCTGTAGAGAAACGAACATATCCGAAAGACTTCCACCTGGAAGATCGCATCTGCCGCAATCGTTTATGAAAAGAGTGTCACCGGTTATTAGAAACTCCTTCTCAACAATTATACAAAGCCCCCCGGGAGTATGACCGGGAGTAAGTATGAATTCAAGAGGAAGGCATCCAAGCAGAAGCTCATCACCATCTTCGAGGTTAACATCCACCTTCTCCTTCAATTTGGACCCATCCTCCGATGAAGCTGCCAGTTGGGCACCTGTCTCCTTGATCACTTCACGATTGGCAGCAGTATGATCACTGTGATGATGGGTGTTTATCACATATTTCAGATCGAGCTCTTCATCCCTTATCATCGAAAGGGCTTCAGATGCATTGAACCCTGGATCGACCAGAGCAGCTTCCCTTGTCTCTCTATCATGGATCAGATAGCTGAAATTGTCGCTCCCTACCCTTATCTGCCTGACCACCATGTTGACCACCTTTTCATATATTGAAGATACCGGGTAACAGATTAATCCTTCGCCGGAACAGACCCATTGAAATAGTTGCACCTTAATCATAATTGAAGGATATGGAACCTATCAACAACGAGAGTAGACCGGGGAAGGAGCTTGCATTTAAACTTGGTCTAGCAGGTGGAGGGATCGGTCTTTTATCAGGACTTGTCCAGTTGATAGGTGGAGAAAATATCTCAACCATAACCGGGCACAAGGATGACACCTTCATCCTTGGATTGTTGACAATCATCATATCTGGCTTGGCGATATACTGTGTATTCCGCTCCTCCAGAGAGACAAAAATGGATATTAACAGAAGGATCGGATGGTTCCTTGGGATCTCGATCCCAGCGATCTTATGCTTTTTCACCGTAGGATATCTATGGATACTTTCCAGTGTTCTCCTGCTTGTATCGACGGGGATCTTCATCAATGATATGATCAAAGAGTTCAAAGAATCCGGTGAGAGCATCATTTCATCCTTACCCCACTGGAAACGAACCGTGGCATTAGTAGGCGTCCTCCTTATCATGATCCCTCTGGTATTCGGGAGTTTCACAGAGAATACGGAACTTGCCTCTTTCCAGGATGAAGAGGGATCGTATTACATCAAACCAATGGCCACTGTTGAAAGAGCTGGTCAGAATTCAACAAGTTCGACCGTTACTGGTGTACTACTGGTCCATCTGATCCTGCTCATCGGTGGAATTGTGGCACTCATCTCGGGACAGCTGGGAGCAAGGAGCATCACAATATTTGGTGGAGTAGTGATCATGGTGACCCTCCTTTTCTTTTTCTTCTTCATTCCCAATATTCTCTTTATCCAGGGGGCCCAGATGACACAGTTCGATAAGGACCATTTCTCATCGATCTCTGGAGGCTGGTACATAGCGGTTTTCGGAGCTGCGGTTTTGATAGCTTCACAGCTCATTGGGCCCAATAAAGAGGATTCTTCAGTAAATGGGAAATAATACCACCATCAATCAGGCTCCATGGCATCCATCAAGGACTGGTTGCAGCTTTTCAGAAGCCATACCAGCCCTCTTGAGATGACCATAACCATAACAGGTTCTGCACTTGCAGTTGGGACCATATGGGACGTTAAGGTCCTCCTTTTTCTCATATTCGGATGGCTCTATCACAATGCAGGTTATGGGCACAATTCTGTTGAGGATTTCATTCAGGGCTATGACAAGGATGATCCAAACAAATCCCATCATCCACTGCAGAGAGGAGTATTGGACCCTCAAACTGCCAGATATGTTTGCATAATATTGGTGGTCTTTTCCGTTCTCTACGGGATCTTCATCTCGAATTTCGACTGGACCTCAATGGTTCTATTGGGACTCATAACCTTCATGGGAGCGCTTTACAACGTTGCTGGAAAAAGAATGAAGGGAAAGTTCATTCCAATTGCAGTAGCTCATTCACTTCTTTTCCCATTCGCCTACTTTGGGTCTGGTGGTTCACTTGCACCTTTTTCGGAGTACCCATACTTCAAAGAAGCGTTTGTCCTTGTGGCTGTTCTGGGGACCATCTATCTCGTGATCCAGATCATATATCAAATAATGATCGAGGGGGATCTGAAGGACATCGATATGGAGGAAGCCTCCCTGCTGAAATCCATGGGGGTTGGGATCAGAGATAAGGTTTTCATCTCATCCGCCTTCGCTCGATCTTTCTCCTATGTGGTTAAGGCTTCATCTGTTGGGATCCTTTTTTGGATATTGTATGCAGGGAAAGGTGATCCAGGTCTCTACGCTCTACTGTTCCTGTTCTCATTTTCGATGTTGATGCTGGATGAGCAGTTGATGGGAGAAAGGAAATGGGACCATTCCAACACTTTACGATCGATGGCATTAATGGAGGTAACATCCACTTTTGCCCTGGTCATTGCAGTAGCTCCAATGATAGGCGGCATCCTACCGGCTCTTCTGGTAATGGCATTCAACCTGGGATATTTCGTTCTGATGAACAGATACCTCTGGGGAACACTTCTGAAACCCCGGGTCTAACTCTGTTGGGCCTTATCTTTATTGGTCCCACAGACATTTGGAGGAATCTCGGTTATTCCCAGATACCGCAAGATCCCCTTAGCAGCTGTCTTTCCGGCTCCCATAGCTAAGATCACAGTGGCGGATCCGGTAACTATATCTCCGCCTGCGAACACACCAGGAACGGAGGTCATTTGATCGTCATCCACCTCAATATACCCCCAATCGTTCAACTTCATACCAGGGGTTGTCTGACCAATGATCGGATTTGAAGAGGTGCCAACTGCAACAACGACAGTGTCACACTCAAGTATATACTCGGAATCTGGAATTGGGACTGGTCTTCTCCTGCCCGAAGAATCCGGTTCACCAAGCTCCATCTTCTGGAGTCTCATGCCTGTGACCCAGCCATCCTCTCCTAGGATCTCAAGTGGGTTTGAAAGGAAATGGAAATCCACTCCTTCCTGCTCCCCGTGATGTACCTCTTCCACCCTTGCAGGAGCCTGCTCCCTTGCTCTTCTATACACGATCATGGATTTCTCAGCACCAAGTCTGATAGCTGTCCTGACACAGTCTATAGCAACATTTCCAGCCCCTATGACCGCTACCTTCTTTCCACATCCGATCGGTGTGTAGCACTCCTTCGCTCCAGGTGGGTTCATCAGATTGACCCTTGTCAGGAATTCATTTGCCGATTGGACCCCGTTCAACCCCTCTCCGTTTAGATTGAGGAACTTGGGAAGACCCGCTCCCGTTCCAATGAACGCTGCATCGAATCCCATCTCCTCCATCATTTGGGGGATAGTGAAGATCCTGCCTATCGCATGATTGGCCACGAACTTCACGCCTAACTTTCTGATCTTGGAGAGCTCCACATCTATGACATCCTTTGGTAAACGGAAGGATGG
>JAUVBH010000278.1 GCA_030591285.1 Thermoplasmatota archaeon | reverse complement strand
GAAGATAGTATAACATCTCATAGGGAGTCTTGAATTTTCTCTGTTTATCTTCAGTCAATTCGAATATATTCCTGAATTTACCGGCATGTAATACAGGATCGTCGGATATGTTCGCTAGGGTGATGTTGGGATGAGTCTCGTAGTCGATGTTTCCAGAAAGCTCTCCACCGATCTCCTGCATCATCCGAGCTTTTCTAATGATCAAAATGGTCTTTTTGTGAAAAACATCTATTCTTTGAGGTAGCATCCTATAATCCTTTGGCATGGGTTTTTCTTTTTTTGGTTCTGAAAGAAAAAAAGCAGCTAACGGTCGTTTATAAGCCTTTGATAGCTCTCGCAGTTGCCTTAATGTTGGATCTCTCTCCCCGGATTCAATAGCTCTTACCACCTTCTCACTTGTGCTGAGCCGATTGCTGACCTCTTCAATAGACCATCCAGCGCTTTCTCTAAGCCACTTGAAAACCACTGGATCCACTTTAGTATCTATCGAACGGGGCATCAGATCACCTAAACACTTTGGTTCTTAATTAAATGTTATTTCCTCAGTATTGTAAAAGTTCTCTATATTTTTCAGGAATTCATCCTTGCATTTTTGTACAAATGTCTTAATAAACTTCATCCATTGGGTTTTTATGAATGAGGCCCTCAAGGCGATGTTCGAAAAGCAGGGATATGCTGTCGTTGGCAATCATACTGCAGTGAAAACATGCCACTGGCTTCGCGAATCCATCATCAAAGATAGGGTGTGCTACAAACAGATGTTCTTCGGGATAGATAGTCATCGCTGTTTGCAGATGTCCCCTGTTGCCAATGTATGCAATCATCTCTGTTTGTATTGCTGGCGTTACCAGGGATCGGACGATGTCATCGATGAGTGGGATGATCCGAAAACCATCGTGGATGGGACCATTGAAGCCCAGAGAAGACTGGTGTCCGGTTTTAAGGGTGATGAGAGATGCGATCCCAAGATGTGGGATGAAGCGAGGGACCCCAACCAGGTGGCTATTTCTCTGACGGGAGAACCGACAATGTACCCCTATCTTGGGGAATTGATAGGGGAGTATAAGCGAAGGGGATTCACCACTTTTCTCGTTACAAATGGGACTTTGCCTCATGCACTCCGGGACCTGGATCCTTTGCCTACACAGCTCTATGTTTCCATCGATGCTCCCAATGAAGAGATCTACAAGAAATTGTGTCAACCCAAGATCAAGGACGGTTGGGAGCGGATCATGGAGACCATCGAATTGCTTCCTTCTTTGGATACAAGAACTGTTGGAAGACATACCCTAGTTAAAGGTTGGAACCTTGGTTACGAAGAGGAATATGCAAAGCTGGATAAGATAGGTGAAGTGGATTTCATTGAACCCAAGGGGTATGTTTATGTTGGATATTCCAGGGAAAGGATGGTCATGGACAATATGCCTTCTTTCGAAGACATCGAAGGATTTGCAGTCAAAATGACCGAGCTTACTGGGTATGAAGTTGTTGGAAAGAATCCTTCGTCAAGAGTGGTGCTCCTTTCAAATGGAAAGAAGCAGATGTTGATATGAGGATCCAATTGGGATATACTACCTCTTCTTTTTCGGGTTATATTGTGGAAGGAATGGAAAATGTCCGAAAAGAACAAATCAGAGACAGAACGAAGGGGTATTGAAGCCCTGATGTTCCTGGGAATTGTCTCAGTTATCATCATCTCTACTGCTGTTCTGATCGGTACCGTTTATTCTTTGATCTTCACGGCCGATATGAAGGTCAGGTGGTATTACATTGTGGGGTCGATCTGTTTTTCGTTGTATGTTTTATTTGTCGAGTTCTTTGCATATGTCCATCATAAGAAATGGGTGTTTCCATTCTATGCTCTTTCAACGACAATGATGGGTGCATTCTACTACATGTTCCTGACAACGATAATTGGTGGTCTGGTCCTTCTCATTGCTCTGATCACCGGTCTGAATGACAACGGACTTTTTATGCTGCTACTTAGAGAATTCGTAATTATTGGGGTTGTGCTCCCGATATTGTGGGGATTGGTTGAAGGCAGGATGCTATTCACCAAGGAAGTGAAGATACCTCTGAAGGATTACAAAGGCAATGGAGTTCGGATCGCATTGATATCGGATGTTCATCTGGGACTTCTGGTTGGGAAACACAGATTGGGCAGGATCATACGAAATATCCGAAAATATGAACCGGATATCATCATTGCAGCAGGAGATATACTGGACACCCATCCCAGGTTCCTTGTTCGTCTTGAGGAGATGATAAAGGAAATGCCATCCATTGCTCCAAGTTATTTTGTTATCGGGAACCATGAGTTCTATCATGGATACAATGACTCCAAGGAATACATGGCAGAACTTGGATACAAGGTCCTGGATAACAAGTTGTTAAAAGATGAGAAGACCGGGTTGATGATCGCTGGCGTTGATGACCCGGGGGCATTTGAGAATTATGACGCATATCGCGCCAAGATCGATGAACTTGTGGAAGAGGCACCGAAAGGAAAGCCGTTGGTGTTCGTCAACCATCAACCATTGCATTTCAAGAAAGCTGCCGAGAAGGGAGTTGGATTGATGCTCTCGGGCCATACTCATTCGGGGCAGATGTTTCCTTCGGGATTCATTACAAAGATGGTGTTCAAGGACGGATACAAAGGATTGAACAAGTTCAAGGATTCATATCTGTATGTTTGTATTGGAAGCGGAACGTGGGGGCCCCCTCTTCGAGTAGGAGCTCCTTCTGAGATCATTGTCCTTGATGTTGTAGAAAAATAAACAAGAGCGAGGGCGGAAAAATTCTCCCGCCCTCAGAGTAACAATGGATATATTCAGCCTGTGCCGTCATTGTCTGTATCCACGACATGGCCGTCGGTTGATTCACCTGCTCCTCTCTCTACACCGTCAATGAGCATATCGTTGTCAGTGTCCCAATCGTTGGGATCAAGTCCCAGCATCAGTTCCATGTTATCCATGAGTCCATCACCGTCGGTGTCCGGATTGTTGAAGTCGGTTCCCATTGCCATTTCGTCTGTATCGG
>JAUVBH010000037.1 GCA_030591285.1 Thermoplasmatota archaeon | reverse complement strand
CATACTTGAAAAGGACCAACTTTCCATCACCGACCTTGCCTGTGATCCTTTTAGTGAGCTCTTCATCACCTACAAGCAATCTCATTTACCTCCACCTCCTGATAGGGAAAGGGTATGATCGATCATTCCTGATAGCTCGGTGAAGACCCTTGAGGTCTCCTCCTCATCCTGATCGAAGATCAAAACCGTGAACTCCTCCTCCAGCATCCTGTTGAGGAGGAAATGGAAGAACTCGCTCAACTGGCCCATTGTGTAGTATCTTTTCAGATGGGTGAGGGAGTCAATTATCAGGAAATTATAATCCCCTCCTCCGGCTCTGATCGTCCTCTCGATCTCCATAAGAATAGCCTCCAAGGAGACCGGGGTGGATAGGAAAACAAAATCCTCACTGGGTGTTATCTTTGAACCAAGTGATAGTGATATAGTATCGATCACCTTCAAACTGTTCCTTGGGAGTTTGGACATGGCGACCCTTCTTGTAAGTGCATTTGCTGACCACTGGGTTGAGATCAGCAAACCCCTTCTCCCCTGTTTTTTGGTCAACCTCTCAATGATCTCTGCAAAGGATTTCAGATAGGTCTCTCCGGTAACAAGGGCTAGAGCCTGCGATCCAGGTCTCAATATGTTGTCTGCGATGGTTTTGACCTTATGTTTGACCATCATTTCACCTCCAGAGGTTTGATCCTAGGAACAAGGAAAACACCCTCCTTGGAGACATCCACAACATAGGTGTTCTTGGCATGGGCAGTTCCTTTCCATCTATCGATTTTCAAGGTGTTCAGAGTTATCGGAGGTTCCTCTTCCTTTCTGAAAGAGATGATCATGTTGAAATTGTAGGGTTCAAGGGTGGAGAGGTCCATCTCTTCAAGGGGGAGATTGGTATCCAATGCCAGAAATGTAGTGATCCCCATTTCCTGAAGTTTCCCTTTCAATCTCTGGATAAAGAAGGGTTTATCCCAGATATCAAGCAGATGGAGGATGGGGTTGATGGGATCTATGACCAATCTTTTCGCATCAAGATGTTCAACAACCTGTATTATCAGATCAAAGAGCAGGTCAACATCTTCGGGTCCAACATCCTCGATCTGGACACCGATCAATCCCATCAGGTCCTGGATGTTGAAGATCGAGATATATCCATCTTTCAACCAGTTGGCTTGATGGGTATTGAATGAAGAGATATGAGTGGACAATCTTCCGGGTGGCTCATTGGTAATGAGGCAAACATTGTCATTGGTCCTTGCTCCCTGGAACAGGAAATGATACAACATCGAGCTCTTTCCACACCCAGCTGGGCCGTAGAACAGACCGAGGGAGCCTGGCACTATCGTGCCAAGTGTGATATTATCAAGCTGGTCCACCCCGAAGCAGCTTTCTCCTTCCTTTCCATCCATGGAAGTTGATGTTCAAATGGTTATTTAACATCTATCGATGTCAGACCTGGGTGCCCTGTCTTTCCAGGAGTGCTTCCACAGAGGTCTTCTTATTGAGAGCATCCTGATTATCCGGATTGAACCTGAGGACCCTTTTGTAGCATTCCAGCGCCTTACCCTGTTCATTTTGCGACCGGAAGACCTCAGCCTTCATCATCCAGATCCTTTCACTTTTTGGCTCAACCTGAAGGGCTGAAGTGAGTGCGCTCTGGGCGGAGTCATAGTCCTTGAGAGAAAGATGAACCTCGGCCAGATTCAGATGTGAGCTGATTATTGTTGGATCCACATCGATAGCCTGGTTGTAATAATCTATAGCAGATCTCAGGTCCTTCCTGTCCCTCATGAGATTGGCCATGGATGTGAGAACCTCTCCATCCTCTGGTTCGATGGAGATAGCCTTGTGATAGCATTTGAGGGCGTCATCGACCATGCTGTAGACCTCAGAAAGGATCCTACCCTTTTCATGCCATGACATATAGTTGGTATCATCAAGACGGGTGGCTTGATCCAGACATTTAAGACCATCCTGGTGTTTTTCAAATCCACGTGAGAGAACCAATCCCTTGTTATACCACCCATCGGATGAATCCTTGTCGAGTCTCGTGACCATATCAAAGCATTTGATGGCTTCTTTTGGATCATAGAGGTAATCGAAATAGATCATCCCCAGCTCCATCCAAAGTTCCGGATCCTTGTTGTTCCGTTTTATTGCAGCTTTCAAGAGATTGACAGCATCCGATGAGCGGTCAAGGTATTCCGCAAGGATGCTGGCTTTGGAGATGATGGTCCTTTTACTCTTGGGGTCGGCCTTGATCGAATCATTCATGATCCCCAATGCTTTTTCCGGATCGTTCTCGATCTTCAGTGCTCCCAATCCGGAGACATATAATGCCAGGGGGTCCTTGGGCCGGACCATCAATAGGTCATCTGATAGCTCTACTGCTTTCTTGAACTTCTTTTTATATTTCAGCAGTAGCTCAATCTCCTTGTGGATGACCTCATGAGCATCCGGATTTGCATCCCTGGCCTTCTCCAAAAATTCATATGCAGAGGAGAAATCATCATCGATCTTTTCCGCGATCTCTCCCTTGAACATCCAACCTAGAATATGTGTGGGATCTGCCTCAACTACCCTGTCAAAGTATTTCTTGGCCTTTGTGATATCCTCCATCTTTTTGTAGGATATCAATCCCATTCTGAAGGATCCAACAACATGTTTTGGATTGATCCTGAGAAGTGAACGGTATGATAAAATGGCCTCATCCAACCTACCGAGCTTCTGCTCCAGGACCTGTGCCTTGTTGAACCACGCTTCTTCATTGTATGGGTCCTGGGAAAGAGCGAATTCAAGACATTTCAACCCATCCTCTTCTCTTCCCTTGGTCTTTCCGAGTATTATCCCTTTCTTTATCCAGACAGGATAGTACTGCGGGTCTATATCGGTAGCCTGATCATATGCATAGAGAGCCTCTTCGAGATCGTTGAGCTCATGGTGGCACATTCCCTGATATGCCCAAGCATCCATGTTATCCTCATTCTGGTCAAGGACCTTATCGAAGCACGTCAGAGCTTTATCATATTCAGAGGCTCCGAATAGGATCTTACCTTTCTCTATCAACAGGTCCGAGTTATCAAGGTCGAGTGTCAGCCCCTCTTCAATGTAGAAAAGAGCAGCTTCGATCTTGTCCTCTCCAACTGCGTCCCGTGCTCGAATAAGAAGCTCCTTGATGATCTTTTTTGTTTCATCAAGATGCGGCTCCTTTCTGTCCTTTCCAAGGGGTTCCAGGACTTTTCCCAGATAGGTCATCTCTTCAGATTCTATCTCTATCTTTTCTTCCTCATCTTCCCCCTCTTTCTCCACTTTACAGGCTCTTTTTTGGGATCTTTTCTTGATCTTTTCCATGTATGAGAGGATCTCCTTGGACTTGACCTGTTTGGAACCATTCCATAGTTCTTTGAGGTCTTCCAGGAGGTCTCCTACGATCTCCTTGTCCATGATCAACTGCCCATAGGTGATGTCCGATAGTAATTGATCTGTTGAAAGGTCCCCGGAGGCCATTATCGCCTTTTTTCTATCCAATATCAATGCAGTGAGTGAAAGATTGGGTAGGAACCGGATCTCCACCTTTGAGTTGGGCTCCTCCATTAGAAGCGCCAGGATCCTCAACACCTCTGGATCAAGTCCTTTGGTGAGGAAATCAGCCTCTGAATAACGAACCAATAGCTTCAATCCCAGTTTCTTCTGGGATCTGGCGATCAGTATCGATTGGATCTTCCTGAGGATATCGATATCCATGGTGGGAGTCGCAATGAATGCCTCTCTCTCTACTTCCATAAAGTGCCAGAGGAATATGTTCTTCCACGGACTTTGGAAGAAGTAGTATCCTGTTTCCTCCACATTGGTCATCCTCGAGCCACCTGTCCCAGTTGCCTGGGTCAATAGAAGAAATATATGAACCTCTACTTTATCTTGATGGCGTTCTTCTCAGCTAATAGAACGAATGGATGGTTTCATCTCTCTGAGAGTATTTTGACAATACCCTCCATCCTCTCGAACTCAACAATGGCAAGGACATCACCGTACTTGTCAGATAGTGATCTTATTCGTTTTGCGATCTTGGCCTCTCTCTTGGCTTCCAATTTCCTGAAACCTTTGTATCTGTTCACCAACCTGTCCCATTCGATCACAAATTCCTCTGCGTTTTCAGCCTTGAATTTCTTTTTATTGATACTTTTTAAGCGGAGGGACTGCCTTATCATTGTCACACCATCGATCATTTCAGTGTAGATGGTGGCATAGTTAGTTTCGTCAAAATCAAGTGCCTTGACAGGGATATCAAGACTTTTGGCAACCTCATATGCTTCCACAAGGGATGGAGGTGGTATCATAACTTCACCATATTTTGAAAGCTCCCTCGCATAGACCTTTTCATAGGATGACAGATAGGTGTTCTCGACCTTTCCTTTAACCACTGCTTTAAGTCCTGAGATCTCTTCCTTCCCGATGTGAAGACCAACCACCTCTGGCCTAGAGGCCCTGAAGATCTTTTGGACCAATTTCCTCTCTGAGACCAATCCTTTCACTGTTCCCAGGACGGTCACATTCCCATTGGGTAGTTCTAGGACGTTCGTCCGATCCACTGAAGGAGATCTATCATCATCTGAGGGGTGGTCCACTTTTCTTTCTTTCCTGCGTATCCCTCCCTTCTTTGGATTTGTGCCTGGGTTCAGTTTTATCCTCATGTCGTACAGGGGCGGATCTAACCGATCCCTTGGTCTTGACAATGAAAAGATAAACTGCAACGACAAGGGCAATAATGAATATCGTGGCAAGGATGATAACTGCAGTGGAGTCACCATCTTCGGTAATGTCCCTGGTCCTGAAAGGGTCCAGTGGATACATGTCCTCCCTGTCGTTCACCGAATCGTTATCTGTGTCGGGATCATTTGGATCCGTCTCATTATCATCAACCCTTCCATTTTGATTCTGGTCCTCAAATCCATCTGTAAGATAATCCCCGTCAGAATCCGGATCCAGAGGGTCGGTTGAATTGCCATCGCTTTCATCGATCTCTATTCCATCAATGATCAGATCACCATCAGTGTCAGGGTTATTTGGATCCGTCTCACCTTCATCCACAATGCCATTTCCATTGACATCTTCGTCGATATCCGGTATTCCATCTTCATCAGAATCATTGACCCTGGGGTCGATCACAATTATCCTGCGGGTATCAGGTGGGGAGATATGTGTATGGTCAAATGCATGGACCCAGAGGGTATGCAATCCTCCTGAAAGATTTCCGAGAGGAACAGTAAGGTCGAAATGGCCTCCGGTATCGGTTTGCATATCCTCGAAGGTCCTGTACTGACCCTCATCGAACCTGATCTTGAGGGAAAATATCCCCAGGTCATCGGTCAGGATTCCCTCGATGAGAATGTTATCGGTCGCGGTTGTTCCGTTCACGGGGCCTATCAATGCGATATTTGGTGCATCGTTGGGAGGATACATCTTCATAGAGATATCCTGCATATGGATCTCCATGTCATAGGTAGACACCTCATACCCGTCTTTTTGGGCTATTACCGTGATCGGAAGGTGGCTATTGGCCACTGTTGAACTTTTTTCCAGCACAAGGACCAGGAGAGGCTCGGTCTCACCATCAGGTCCAGTATAACCGGAGGAGATCCAATCTCCGTCAACGTTCCTCAGATCGACCTGTCCGCCTGCAACAGTTTCCGATGTTTCGTAATCGATCAGGTCAACGGTGATCGTCAGGAAATACTTCAACATCGATCCATCATCAAGATAAGATGTATCCGAAGGGGGTATCGTGTTCACCAGCTTGAGAACCGATCCTTCATCAAGAACAAGCTTCTCATTGAAGATGGCACCAAGGGTTGAATTCCCAATGGTGATGGAGGATGATATCGAATGGACATGGGCATATCCCGAACCAATAAATGAACAGCTTTCGAACTTGGCAACGGATCCTTCCGAATAGATAGTTGAGAAAACAAAATCTCCCGTTCCCCTACCATTGTTGTTCATGGTCGTTCCGGATACTGTTACAATGGCATCCACCAGGTGGAATGCACTCTCCCCGGAATCATCGATCTCCGAATTCAACATGTTCAAATTAGCTTCTCTTACCTGGATCCCATCTGTGAAGATATTATCGGATCTAATTCCATCCAGGTGTACGTCGGATCCTGTCATGATAGAGATACCGGTCCTTGCTCCTGATATCTGGGAATTGAACATCTGGACCGTTGAATTCAGTATTAGCATCTGAATAGATGTTGAGCCTGAGATGGATACAAAGGAAACTTGTTCTGCCCATATATCGGAATTCACCGGGTTCATACCGATATTCCCAGAATCCAGGACCTCTAGCCCATCTATTTTCAGCGATGAACCATAGGTTCTGATCCCGGTGCCACATTCCATTATTGTGGACGATGCGATCCTGGCATCTTCAACCTTCAAAAGATGGATCCCGTAGTAGGTTGAATTGATGACATTTGTCCTTTCAATATTGATGAAATTATCATTACCTATCGGACCCTTGATATCAAGTCCGTTCCTGGAGCAGTTGTCAATTTTTGAATCATAGATGTGGAGGTCTGAATTGTGTGATCGAATACCTATGATCGCTTTTTCCAGGGTAATGTTCTTGATGATGGAAGGGGTGGAGATATCGGCTTCCAGAAGATTAATTCCTCCCCAGTACTCTTCTTCAACATACGGTCCGAGATAAACGGGATCGGCCAGTGTCCCTTCGAAAAGCGGGGCTCCGGACATGTTCAAGAATATTCCCTCATCGAACAGGACCCGATCTCCAGGTCCCAGAAATAGGGGTTTCGTTGCAGGTAGTTGAAGGTTGGCTATGATCCTGTGGTCATCGCCTACCTCAACTATCGCTGAGGGGAACTGGGATATCAGGTCATCCATTGTCACATATCCCTCAGGAGCCCCATCCGTCCCTGGTGAGGAGATCAGGATCATGGATGATAGGAGCAGCATCAGGGTGAGAGGTATCACCCATTTCTTACTCTCTGTTGCCATGGACGGTCATTTTGTTTTCTGATTAAATTAGTTTACCCGACGTTCATCGAACGACAGGCCCAATATGAAGGATTTATTTACCTTATCTTCATTAGTGCCCCTCGAACAGAGAAGCATCCTCCTCTGAACCCCAGGGTGATAATATGGAAAGGATCGTGGAATGTGTACCAAATTTCAGTGAAGGCAAGGATATGGCAGTGATCGAAGCGATCGCTGGTGCAGTAAGAAGTGTTGATGGTGTCAAACTCCTCAATGTTGATCCGGGAGCAGATTTCAACAGGACAGTGTTCACTTTCGTGGGTGAACCGGAGCCTGTTCTGGAAGCTGCGTTCCAGGCCGCCAAGGTGGGTACATCGCTCATAGACATGACCGGACAGAAAGGAGAGCATGCAAGAATGGGTGCTCTGGATGTCTGTCCTTTCATCCCCATCAAAGGAGTTACTATGGACGATTGTACCGAACTGGCAAAGAAATTTGGAAAGAGGATGGGAGAGGAACTTAGCATTCCGATGTTCCTCTACGCTAATTCAGCCCAAAGACCTGACAGGGTAAGTCTACCAGTGATCAGGAAGGGAGAATACGAGGCTTTGGAAGAGAAGTTCAAGGACCCTGAATTCGCTCCTGATTTCGGAGACGCAAAGTTCGTTCCCAAGAGCGGAGCAACGGCTACAGGGGCCCGCCAGATCTTGATAGCATACAATGTAAATCTTGCTACATCCGATAAGTCCATTGCCGCCAAGATATCTGGAAAACTTAGGACCAGTGGCGTACTGAAAAAGGACGAAAATGGGGAAAAGATAATTGGACCAAATGGGAAACCGGAGAGGATCCCCGGTCGGTTCAAGGGTGTCCAGGCCGGTGGAATGATGTATAATGAGAATATCGCTCAGGTATCCATGAACCTCCTGGATTTCAAAGAGGTCAGCATGCATGATGTATATGGGGCATGTAAAGTAGAGGCGACCGAATTGGGAGCAGAAGTAACCGGATCCGAAGTGGTGGGACTTGTTCCAAAGGAATCCATGGTAATTGCAGGAAGGTTCTATGCGGAGAAGGATGGAAAAAAGATCGAAGATGAGGAAGAGCTTGTTTCCATCGCAATTGATGAACTTGGATTGTCCCAGTTATATGAGTTCAAGGTTGACGAAAAGGTTATCGAATACATGGTGGAAGATAGTGGACCTCTTGCAACCATGTCACTGAAAGGATTCCTGCAGGAGTTGGGTTCCAACTCTCCTGCTCCCGGAGGTGGAAGTGTTGCAGCCCTATCAGGATCCCTTGGAGCGGCCCTTTTAGAGATGGTTTGCAATCTTACTGTGGGTAAGAAGAAGTACGAAGGCGTCTGGGATGAAATGAAGAGGACAGCCAAGGATGTCAGTACCCTCAGGGTCAGGCTTCTGGAACTGGTTGACGAGGACACCAATGCTTTCAATGATGTGATGAAAGCATTCAAATTACCAAAGGAGACCGATGAAGAAAAGGCAGCAAGGTCAAAAGCCATCCAATCTGGTTACATGAAGGCTATTGATACTCCCCTCGAAACAGCGAACGTCTGCCTCAAGGTTCTTGAATCTGCTGCTTCTATTGCGGAAAAGGGAAACAAGAACTCCATTTCAGATGCCGGTGTCGGCTCTGATATGGCTGCTTCGGGATTGGAAGGAGCCTTGATAAATATCAAGATCAACCTTGGGTCTATAAAGGATCAAGATTTCGTCCAGGAAATGAAGAAGAAGATCATTGATATGTCTGAACGAAAATTGGAACTGCTTTCCGGAGTGAAGAAGATCGTTGATGAGAACCTTTGAGGTGATGAACATGGGAAAGATCGAGAAATTGGGCAAGGATATCGAGAAACTTAGGCGGGATATCGAGGGTTACGAGGACAAGATCCAGGAAGCTCGAGAGTATCACAAGAAGGGTAGGATCGATAAGGATGGTTGGGCCAAGGCCCGACACAAATATCAAGAGAAGGTCAGGGTTGCTCAGGTCGGTATCAGACGAAAGGAGAAAGCAAGATTGATCTTCGAGAAGGCAGAAAAGGAAAAGAGGGAGACAAAAGAGAAGAAATGATCCCTCAGAAGTTGAGTTATCATGCCATCGCTTGAAGATGTCCTTAGTACCTCCAATCGCAATTTCTTGATGATCGCCCACAGGGCAAGATCAGATGGTAAGATCCATTTGAACGACCTGTGTGGTGCTTCGGGTAGATGGGACGGAGTGGCAAGGAGCATAACCTCAGCACTGTTCCTTTCCCATGATATGAGAAGAGATACATCGATCCATATACTACTCATGGGTCCAGATGACCCACCAAAGCTTCTCTCATTGAACGGTGCCTCTATTAAATATCTGAATCCAGATGAGAGAGCATCATCAGCGTTGATGAAAAAATGTCTCAAGGAAGACCTTCCACCCACAAATGGGTCCATGATCCGCCCCTCCCCTGGGGTAACGATCACCAGATCCGGTCTGGAAGAGATCATCAGTGCATTTACTGGCCCGATCTATTATCTTCACGAGAATGGAATTCCAGCTGAACAGCAGCTGGGTTCATCTTCAGGTGACGAGCCACTCAATTTCATCCTTTCAGATGATATGGACCTTGAGGAGAATGAGGAATCGATAATTGGGAAGAATAGTGACAAAACAATCTCTTTGGGACCTGTTATTCTTCATACACATATGGCCATCGTGGTCATACACCATCTCCTTGATATGGTCAAATCAACTCCATAACTACTCAAATATCCGATATATTAATGAACCCAAACCTTTTTTCAAAGGTATGTCCTGGTGGAGTGAACCTCGGTTCACAGTGGTCATTTCAGCATTTATTCTTCTTTCTCCGATATTCCCATTTTTAGATGGGAGTGTTGAAGGGATCGATCAAACCAGGACCGATCCCAGATATGATAGCATTGTCGTGATAGATCCCTCATCGATCAGGTTCACTTCCGGAGGGATAACACAATGGGGTCCATACTGCTT
>JAUVBH010000163.1 GCA_030591285.1 Thermoplasmatota archaeon | reverse complement strand
TTTTCATTTACCAGGGAGGTAGATTGCTTGGGATCGGATAGGAGTGAACGTTCCTCAATGGCTGGTGTGAAGGGTCTAATTGTTTCCATCGCTGGATTGATCTTTCTCTTGTTCTTCATATTGCATATTGTAAGGATATTGGTTGGGCCGTCAGGTTTCCTTGATCTTTTGAATGTACCGTCGGACCCGGTTATCGGTATGGTCATGTTTGTGGTTGCCACTCTATTCATGGTAGGTGGTTACACCTACATATCAGAGAGAGGTGATGGATTGGCCTTTGCGTTGGTTGGATCAATGATCGGGATACTGATATCGATGGTGAACCTGCTGAAACTTCTATCCAACGCTTTCAGTTTGCATATTCTCGGGTCCACTGAACTGACCGATTGGAAGATCACCGATGGGATCGTTCCCGGCTTATACCTTGTGTTCATTGTTTTTCTGATCCTTCCCATTATTTTACGAGGAAGGGACCCGAAAATGCATCTTAAAAGTTCCAATGGGGGTAGGAGATCATGATGATCGAGATATTGACCTTGATCAACAGAGGTGGATTCAGTTTAAGGGACATGTCAAAGGAACTTGAAATGGACAAACAGGCTCTTGAGGACAGGATCGGTTCCCTGGTGAGGTCGGAGTATATCAAGGAGATGAAGTTCGGTGCCGAATGCGGTTCAAAGAAGTGTAGCGATTGCCCTGTAGGATCTACTTGTGCTATTGACTCGGACCGAGCTCCAAAGGTCTTCGAACTGACCGAGAAAGGCAAACGGGCTCTCAAGCGGTGATATGTGACCATTTTATCCTTGATTTATATTGAAAATACGCCCAAGTTGTGAACAAGTTTTAATAGGCAATTTCCGTTTATGGGCTGTTAAAAGTCCTTTGGAGGTTTCATGATGAAAGAACTAGAGTTCTACGACGTAAAATCAAAGTCCAAGTTCAAGACCGAAAAATACGAGATCAGGGAGAAGAAGGGTCGATACTTCGCCGTAGCGAAATCGGAATCAGGTCCCCACGAATGCTGGAGGATCCTTTCCGAGAAGCAGGCAAAGGAACTTATGTAAATATCTTTCTTCAAACATTGGCCTGCACCCATCTCATCGGGTGCAGGTCTTTTATTTTCTTTTCATTTAGTCTTTCATTTTCCATTTAATTTATTAATGATACCCAGTTTGACCTTTCCATAGGTGATCGTTTGAGGAAGGTCAGACCGTGGTCTGGGATCGATAAAGTTAGCTCAAGAAGCATCTTTATCGTTACGATTTTGACACTCGTTGTCTCTTCCTCGATCGCAGTTCGATCATCTGCAATAGATGGATCGTCGAGCATAAGTGCGAATTGTGATGAATGTCACAAGCCCTCTATCTATCTGGTTGTTGAGATCCAGTTCATTGATGCTCCGGAGCTTTTCATCAGAAACGAATCAACCATGGTCAATGTTACCATCGAGGTTTCCGGGTCTCATAAGAGCTATGTATGGTCCGGATTCGGAATGGACGTTTGGCTTGCACCTGGAACAGACCATACGAACTGCGGCCCTCATCAAATTATCAACGGCCAGAAACCACAAGGGTCTTCCTCACCCTATTCGTGGAAAGAGATCTTCACATTCTGGATAAACTCCTCAATTGAAGGCCAGGAGACGATCACAGTGAATGCCCGAATGTCCCCTATCCATGAATCTCCTCCTGTTACAGCAACGGATCGGATCACCATCCCTGTGACATCCAACAAGAATGGAACATTCATTCCTTCAGATGGACCAGATCCTGGGGGAATTATCGATCCTGCTCCCGGGTCCAAGATTTCTGGAGGACTAGGTTCGATAGGTGTTATTATCTTGATATTGGGGGCCCTGGCAGTCATCGGAGGGTTGGCTTATGTTGTATACACACTGATATCTCCGGTTGATAAAGAGGAGGTATCAAGATGAGTGAGAGGGGTGGTGATCTAGTAATGACCGGCCAAATCTTAAATAAGCTGGGTCCTGGTTTTCACTCTCTGGTGGTGGCAGGATGAAGTTTCGGGAAAAGCGATGGTTATCATGGTGGGGTAGAGCACCCTCACGGTCCATGATCATCGTTGTAATCCTGTTCCTTTTAGTGATGCTGCCTATGATCTATTCTCTTGCAGATCCTCCTTCCAGAGGGCAGGATGTGTGTGATGATTGTCATGGTGGTAAGTATGATCTTGTTATTGAGGATCCAACCTTCACTTCACCAGCGACCATCGAGAAAGGAGAAGCCAAACAGATAGTGGTTACAGTTGATGTAACAGCTGATGGGAAGACATCCGACTGGGAGTTCGATATGACCGTGAGGTTGAGGTCCGTTAACTCTAAGGTCACCATTTCTGCTGCCCAAACTTTCAGGAACCAGAGACCAACCGGCACATCTATTCCATACACATGGACAAAGGATGTTATCTTCACCATCACCGGAAAAAGCGCAGGTCTCGATACTCTCAGAGCTGAAGCTGTGATAGATCCGGATCATTATGTCAGTGCTGTCACCCGTTCTTCCACGGATACCATTACGGTAACGAACCAGGCACCTACACTTTCAACAGGATATTTCACCCCAGCCTCAGGACCTCAAGGAACAGGTTTCGAGTTTGGAGTGACATACACTGATGCCAACGGAGATACTCCTTCATACATCAGGGTCCTTGTTGGGACAGATCAATATCTGCTCACACTGGATGACGGAACTCCAGACACGATATTGACCGGAGAGGTTTATTCAGTATCAGATATTGTTTTGGATGAAGGATCCCATAGTCATCATTTTGAAGCATCAGACGGAGACGATACAGCAAGGCTCCCGACAACAGGTGAAACAGATGGACCAGAAGTTCTTCATGAAAATATTGCTCCCACTCTTCAAAACGATCAGGTTTCTCCAGTAAGCGGATATTCAAGTGACCAGTATACATTCAGGGTCAGATACTCCGATAGCGATGACCAAGCTCCATCCGGAGGTGTTGCCCTTATCATCAATGGTGGAGAAAGAACAGAAACAATGGCCGTTGATCCCACGTCATCACCCCACCTGAGGGATGGAGTATTCTCCAATGGTGAAGCTTACTCCATAACCATCTCTCTCTCGGTTGGTTCATACACTCATACATTCAATGCAACAGATGGAGAAGAGTATGCGCAGATCGGACCGATCAATGGACCTTTCATTGATGATGATCCGATAATCAGGGTCAATATTCTATCTCCTTCCGATGGAGAGATCTTCAAGGATGATGAGGATATCTCTTTCGAATCCTCCTACACTTCAAACGTTGCCATAACCGATCCGGTATTTCGATGGCACTCAAATATTACCGGAGCCCTGGGAAATGATGAAGATCTATTCAGGATGCTGGAGGTCGGATCACATTCTATCACATTGAATGTATCATCGAGTACCTACGATATCTCCGACGAGGCAATGGTGAACATCTTGGTGATCCATGAAGAGCCTCCAGTGATCCATCCTCTGGTAAGTGAGTACACACATGAGACCGAATTGAATGTGGATGAGAATTCAACGATCCGTGTGGAAATAGTGGTCAATGATGACCATCCCATAGTTCTGGAGGGTGATGAATTTGGATTCTTATGGATCATGGATGGAGAGCAAATTGCTCCATCCGGCAACTATTCGGAAATTTATTTCTCCTTCTTGGATTCAGGTCTGCATACCATTGTGTTGAACCTCTCGTTGGGAGATGACCTTTTTCAACTGTTCCAGTGGAATATCACTGTAAATGATATCCCGGCCCCCATCGACCAAACAGGTGTCATACGATCTGATCTTGGTACCTTTGGTCCTGGAAATGAGGTACAGATCGGGCTTCCATTTATTGATCGGGAGTCCAGGAACCTATCAGTGGTATGGACCGTTGATGACATTTTACTTGATGCTATTGGTCTTGGTCTAACCCTGCTTCTTGAGAATGGTGTCTGGGCCAATGAAGGCCCCCATTCACTAAAAGCCATTGTTACAAATCCGGATGGTACCAGGGTTCTGGTCGATCTCAGCTATGTCGTTGAACTACCAATCGTTGGGGATGATGACGACGATGATGATCTCCTCCCAGATGATGACGATGAAGAACCTGTTGTTCAAGATCCGGTGGTGAAAAAGAATAAGATCGGATCGGGTGGGATCGCGATCATAGTGCTGGGAGGTATCGCGTTGCTTGTTGGAGTAGTATATGGGATCTATGCAATTGCAGCACCCGTTGAGAAAAAAGTGACTGTGATGAAAGAAGAAGTAATGGACTGGGATTCACCCCTCGAAAATGAGATCCGTAAGGGTGAAGTTGTTCATAATTATCCTCCTCCCCCACCCAGACCTCCCAATTTTCCTGGAGGTAGGTTATGAGAGGTTATAGATCATTGATCATGATTGGAACATTTGCAATTCTGATGCCCTTCCTCTCATTGTCAGCAGGGGCAATTACCTGTGAGAGCTGTCATTCGTCCTCTAATGCAAGCGGGGGATACATCTATGACGACCCCTTGATCGATCTGATCCACGATCCCTTCTATTCACCTGGGGAGGTTTTTGAAGTTCAACTCTTTATAAGACCTCAGCCTGATTATTCCATTTCAGAATTGAATGGAGATATCTCTATCAGTGGTACGACCGTGGAACTTGTGGGTGGAGTAGGTCAAGCTGGAGTAGTTCAGGATAACGGGGATATGATAGCCACCTGGACCCTCGAGTCACTGGATGAAGGGGAATCCAAAATA
>JAUVBH010000189.1 GCA_030591285.1 Thermoplasmatota archaeon | reverse complement strand
GGTCAGGATCATCATCTACCTTGGGGACCTTGTTGACAGTTATCGAGAATGTAACCTCATCCTCTGCGCTTCCATCTGATACTACCATCTTCACCGTGTGAACGCCTGGATTCAGGTTGAAAAGTGATTTATTGAAATCTGCACCCACGGAAAATGGTGTGATATCATCATCGATGTACCATTTGAAATCCAATTCATCCGGTAGGTCGTCAAAATCGATCACGTATTTTCTTCCGTCCAGCGTGGCATATTCATTTGTGAAGAATTCCTTTCCATCAATTTCTGTGGGAAGTTGTGCAGTTGGACCTTGATTTATCAACACTGAATATACTGATGAAATGTTGACATTCCCGAGCTCGTCGGAGGCCATGAACTGAAGGGATGTGTTACCTTTCCCCCTCTGGCCTGTGGCAGAACCATTCGCCACGATCACACGATCGTCACCAACAGTATCAACTGCCATCCACGAGCTCCACTCCCCGAAGCTGAGAACCCGATACTTTATGGAAGAACCATCAACATTAAGCTCACCGTTTGGTCTTTCGGTGATGGTTATCTCCCAATCGAATTGAAGATCGCTCTCCTTGGTCTTGGGATATCGAAGGGAGATATCTGGTGAAAGTCCGTCGATGGAAAGTGCGAACTTCCATTGCTGGACCTTGATCCTCCAATCTTGATGGATCCCAGGAGTATCCATTCGGATATTGATCCGCTCATCAAGGAAATCGTCGATATTGACCTCTGCTCTATAGCCTTCAGGTTCCCAAGAGGCGTTGAAGGTGGAAACTCCATCATTTAAAACCACGGCCACCTCGTCATTTTTTGGTGAATACATAGAAATGGTTTCGGTAAGATGCCAGTATCTGAATTTTATATTCCTGAAAATAATTGTAGAATTCGATCTCACAGGTTCGGTTTCTCCGATGGGATCCCCATCATCGGTCTCTACGATCAGTCCATAGGGCTCGATCGTTCCATGGACCTCGATCTGAAGTGGGGTCAGCGCGTCGAGAGTCTGTCCTGTTCCGTTTATGATCAGCTTCGGAAGAATGGTGATCTCTCGGCCATACACCCATGACATGTGGAAGAAAGCGTCGAAATGAAACGTTGTATTTACACCATCTGTGAAAAGTCCAGGAGCTCTAACCGAAAGTTGATCTATCAATATGACAGGTGCAACGCCTGGAGTTGTGAGGTTCCAGTCGAATAGTGTCCTGGTTTCCAATCCTCCTTTGACCGATATCCCGCATCCTTCAACATCGTCAATAGATGTGTCTAAAAACGAAAAGGAGAAATTGTACCATTTATGTCCTGTTAGACATATATCGTTTGAATCTCCCACGCCATTCACACTACCAGAGTACAATATCGGAGCCCTTGTAGGTGGTTGTTCTCCTTTGATCCCCGGTGGGAAAAGAACTATGATGGTTAGACATAGGAACACCATGACGGCCATTGATCTATAGCTTGGTCTCATTTCCTTCCCTGCCAGCAAAGAGATAGACGGACCTGCAAAATAAGCTGACCCAGTCTACGTAGCCGAGAGAAACCCCTGTTAAGGTTAAAAAGTTTATGCAGTGGTTTCACAACTTGAATATCAGGAAGACAATTCAAATTCTCACCATATTCAATTCACGGACAAAACGTATTAATCAAAGGCTTCCATATAGGGAGAGAAGCGGGACAGAGATAGGTATTTTGGGTAATCCAGGTGGTGATGGTATTGGACAACAAAACAAAAGCAAAGAAGATTTTCACCTGCCCAGATTGCTCTGGGAAATTCAAAGCATTCATTCTGAAAGATCCCAAGGTTTACAAGTGCCCAACATGCAAAAAGATCGTTACGGTTTTCCCCAATGAAAAGGTCAAGATCGGAGACCATACAAAGAGACCTATGACAATCCAAGAGAAGGAAAGTCTCGATATTCTGGATAATATCACTTCAAAATTACAAGATGATAAGGACATTGAAGATGAGGAGATCGCCCTGGAAGAAAAAAGACTGTTTTCCGAGATCATGTATCAAATGAAAGAGATCAAGGACAAACAGGAACAGGTTGGAAAAGAGATCTCCCCGGACGAATTCAAAAGGTTGAGAGATGAGAATATACTGTTGAAGGAAAAGATCACCATCCTTCAAGAGGATTTCAAAAAACTTAGAGGTAGAGAGGATGATGATCTTGCAAGAGCCCAGGTAGTGGATGGACTGGAGAAAGAGATAGCACAACTCAAGGGAAGGATCTCATCACAGGCAGAGATAATATCAAATTTAACAGCTGAGAAACAGGGTCTCGATGCGAAGATGGCAGAATTGGCATCCAACAGCGATCTTCAAAGCGGAATGATGAAGATCGAATCCACCAAGGAGATGTTGGAGCAGAGAGAGGTGGAGATCAATGAAAGGGAACTTTCACTTGATAGGAGAGAGGCCGAACTCAGCTCCTTGAGGAACAAGATCAAAAAGGATCGAGAGGGAAATGAGGACTTCAAAAAAGAATTAGATGAATATCAATCCAAATTGGAGAACCGCGCAATTTCCCTATCAAATGAGAAAGAGGAACTGGAAAATATCAAGGCAGAATATGCCCATGTCCAGGATCTCGCAGAAGAACTTCAGATCAAGGAAAAAGAACTGGATGACCGGGAGAACAATCTTCATGAAATGGAGAAAGACCTCTTTGTGTCCAGAGGCAACCTTGGTCAAACCGAAAAAATGATCGGGGCCATCTCCGAGAGGGAAAGGATCATTTCTATCCGTGAGAATGGTTTGGACGAAAGAGACAATGCCATTTCAGGATCAACACAGGACCTTTCAGATCTGAAAAAGACCCTTACTGAAAGAGAAAAGGAACTTGACACAAGGGAGAAAGACATTGCCCTGTCTGAGGAGACGATGACAGGGAGAGAGAATGCGCAAAAGGCCTCATCAGATAAATGGAAGACCTTCGCCAAACAGCTGGAGGAGTACAAACAGCAATTGGCAGGATCATCAGCTGAAGTGGAAGAAAGAGAGAATAAACTAGCTGATAGAGAAGAAAGACTCCAGGCAGGCCTTGAAAGATTAATGGCTTTGAAAGAAAAGATGGCCAAGGAGATTGCAGAACCTCAAGCTGTAAAAGAGACCAAAGAAAAAGAAGAGGCCATCACAAAAGAACTTGAAGATAAAAAAGCTGATCTGGAATCAACCGAGAACAAGATCAATGACCTTCTTGAATGATTTGACACGGGAGGACCTCAAGTGTCTGAAGAAATGAATAACGTGCCAGAGGGTACCGTAGCCCCTCAAGATGATCCGACCCAAGCCCCCGAAACAAACCCCGAGCTTGATGCTAAAGAGCAGAGGATAGCTCAAATGCAGGACAAACTCAGGGAAAAACTCCAGGACCTGAAGACCAGAGAAGATGAACTGGTTGCAAAGGAGACCTCTGTAGATGAGAAAAAAGGGCAGGTGGAAGAGGCTAAAGGTCAACTTGAGGATTATCGAAAACAACTTGATGATTACAGACAGCAGTTGGAGGATAAAGCAGATACCTTGTCTGAAATGGAGACCCAGGAAACCGAGCCTCCTCAAGATGATGGAACACTTGCTAAGATGCAAGAAGCAATAATCCAGCTTCGGCAGGAGAATGTAACGCTTAAGGAGCAGGTCGCTCAACAAGAAACCCTTCCAGTTCAAGAGGATAAACCGGTTGACGAGGTATCTGAAGAAGGAGAAGTTCCTCCAGGGGAGGATCTTGAGGCAAAGAAGAAGCAACTTGAAGATTACAGGGCTCAATTGGAGCAGTACAAGGAGACTCTGACACAGACCCGGGACGAATTGGCCGGTAAGGGTGAGGAACTATCTATAAGGGAAGAAGAGATCAATACAAGATCCGAAGAAAATGAAACAAAAGAGAATAAAACTCTTGAAAAGCTTCAAGGAGCGATTGTATCCTTACAGGAAAAGAACAGCTCTCTCAAGCAGCAAATGGAGTCTACCGCTGGAGATCTGAATGATACCCTGGATCAAGAGAAAGAAGCCCTTGAAGAGCAGAAGAAACAGTTGGGTGATTATCGTCAGCAGTTGGATGATTACAGACAACAACTGGAAGACCAAAGCAACGCAATGAAAGAGCAAGTAACAGAGCAAAACAACCAAGAGACGCAGCAAATTGATCGATTGCAATCTGCATTGCTAAAACTCCAGGAAGAAAATTCTTCACTTAAAGATCAGATCTCCAATGCGGAGAAAACAGATAAAGATGAAGCCGCAAAGGAAAATGAACTTATTGAAGCGGACAAAAAGCAGTTGGAGGAATCCAGATCCCAGTTCGAAACCTACAGAAATGAGCTTGAAAACTATAAGGATCAACT
>JAUVBH010000168.1 GCA_030591285.1 Thermoplasmatota archaeon | reverse complement strand
TGATGAAAGGACCATCTTAATGGAATTGCTGCATAAGGGAAGAGAGGGGTGGAACACCTGGAGGATGAATAACAACTGGTCTCCAATTGACCTTTCAGGTGTGGTTCTCTCCGGTATGGACCTTCGGCAGTTCGATCTGAACCGGATCAATATGTCAAGGTCAAAAATGATCGACTGCGATCTTACTGGAGCAGATATCCGAAATTCCGATCTTTCATGGTCAGACCTGACAGGTTCCGACCTAACCAGAGCTAATCTTAGCGGAGCCGATCTAAACGGTTCTGTTATGAAGGATACAACTTTTGAAAAGTCACTTATGATGGATATCAAAGCAAAGGACACGAACCTGGAAGGAGCAGACCTTAAAGGTGCATGGCTGATGAGAGCCGACCTCAGTCACTCTAACCTGTCCGGTGTAGATCTAACGAATGCAAGAATGGAAGAATGCGTGCTCTGGAAATGTGATCTTACCGGGGCCTGCCTCATCAACGCTGTTCTTGAACGAACAGATTTGAGAGGTTCGGATCTGAACAAAATTGAGACTGGCGATAAAGAGTTGAAAGGAGTCATAATGGAGAGATCTGCACTTGCTGCCCTTTCCACATGATTAAACATATTCAAGGGATGGTGAGTTAAAATGGCCGACAAGAATGAGAATGAACCCATTTGCAACGTTTGCGGTCAGAAGATGAGCCGTGGTGTTGTCGCTGTGAGGTTAAACAGGTACTGCATAAGACATTTCGAAGGTTGGTATTGTTGTAGTGCTACTACAAGTTGAGATATAATATGCAGTTCGATCCTGTGCGGGACCAGGCGA
The DNA here is from genome assembly GCA_030591285.1 of Thermoplasmatota archaeon. Taxonomy (GTDB): domain Archaea; phylum Thermoplasmatota; class Penumbrarchaeia; order Penumbrarchaeales; family Penumbrarchaeaceae; genus JAFGLL01. Next base: position 3,880 of record JAUVBH010000168.1, on the reverse strand, counting down.
TCCATGTCGCTGATTCTAATGGATCAGACCATTACTTCTTCCTTTTCTCGATGTACTTCAGATCCAGTCGTCCATCTACTATCATCCCTTTCTTGACCCTTTTAGTAAGATCGAAAAGACCCATCATGTCTTCCTGCAATTCAGGAAGCATTTCAAAGAGCACCCAGGTCAAAAATATCATCATTCCCAGAGAGAGGATCTTGGCATAGATGTTGTGGGCTGTTTCGAATTCTATTATCCCGCCGTAGGTAACAGAGATCACCCCAACATTCCTGAAGAGATTAGTTATAAAGATCACCGGAATTACATACAGGAATGCCCTGATCTTCCTCTCCTTATCAGACATTCTCAGAATATTTTTGATACCGTTCCTTTTGGACCTGGCAAGAAGAGATGATGAATCCTTAGTTCTCTTCAACTCCTTTTTGGCCCATCCTTTCCATTCATCTTTGCTAGTGTTGGTAGCAAGTATTGCAGCGGTGAAAAGGAAAAGGGCGAGAGCAGCCGTGCAGGCGAACACTATCCTTATCGTGATATCTGAGGGATCACCTGAAGGTATCATCAGTCCACTATCATTTCCAAGTGGGAATCCGGACTGGATAAACACATCGTGACCGAATAATTTCAGGATCCAATAGGTCGGCCATGCCACGATATAGATCAAGAAACCCTGTGTTTGTGGAATATGCTCCAGAACAAAATAAGCTGAACCCGTTAGGAAAGCAGTCCTGGTCAACCACCCGATGGATTTGGTATCCTCTTTCCAGCGTTGATCAAGAAAACAGTGCCATGCAATGAATGCAAAGAAGAAGAAACCGAGGAGCGAGATCACACCATTGATAACATCAGGATGGGAAGGGTTCAGGTAGAGGAAGACCTGGGTCAACCAGTAGACGCCAAAGACCAGAGATCCAATTCCACGCATGACCGGGGAGAACTTCCACCAATTCTTGTAGGATAATCCAAGTATGACCAAAGCTGGAAAAAGAAAGAGCAGATCCCAGATCCTGACCGTTTCCATGACCTGTTCGATTACCGATGCATCGCTGATCGCAGGAGTAATATCTAGCACTAAAGCCAGTGAGAGTCTCAATTATAATTAATTTAATGGTATAATACGCTAGGAAAAGCGTTACATTACACTTTCAGTCATCCTTGACCTCGGACTTTATTCCCATTAATTTATTGTGGATAGCGTTTGCAGCGGTTCTACCTGCGCCCATGGCCCCGATGACAGTGGCCGATCCTGTTACGATGTCACCACCTGCATATACTGATGATTTCGTGGTCTCATTGGTATCATCATTAACAACAATGTATCCCCATTTGTTCCTATCAACTCCTTCCAGTGAAGAGAATATTACCGGATTGGCACCTGTTCCTACAGAAACTATCGCCATATCGCAGTCTATGGTAAAATTCGAATCCGGAATTGGAATGGGTCTCATTCTACCGGAACTATCAGGTTCTCCCAGTTCCATCTGGATACATTCCATACCCTTGATGCAACCGTTCTCGTCCCCGAGGTACCTAACGGGATTCGTCAACAACTTGAACTGAACCCCTTCCTGTTCACCATGATGGACCTCCTCTGCCCTCGCAGGGAGCTGCTCTCTTGCTCTTCTGTAAACAATGGTAGCGGCCTCGGCCCCCAATCTAAGGGCGGTTCTTACAGAATCCATTGCCACATTCCCCCCACCGATCACCACAACATTCTTTCCTCTCTCGACTGGTGTGGCATATTCCGGGAACAGATAAGCCTTCATCAGGTTCGCTCTTGTCAAATACTCGTTTGCAGAATAGATATTGTTCAGGTTCTCTCCCGGTATCCCCAGGAAAGTGGGTAGCCCAGCACCGACCCCGATATAAACTGCGTCGAAACCATCCTCTGACATCAGTTCATCGACCGTTCGCATCCTTCCAATTACCGAATCCAGTTCCAGCTTCACACCTTGTTTGATGAGGTTCTCGACCTCCGCTTCCACGATCTTCTTTGGAAGTCTGAACTCTGGTATCCCATATGTCAAAACTCCACCGGGTTTATGCAATGCTTCGAAGATCACTACCTCATGCCCCATCTGCACAAGATCGCCAGCCACGGTCAATCCCGAAGGTCCCGACCCTATCACCGCGATCTTCTTTCCGGTTGGCTGGGCAGGTTCAGGCACTTCGGTCAATTTCATTTCCCTTTCGTAATCAGCACAGAACCTTTCCAGATAGCCGATGGCAACGGATTGACCCTTGATGCCAAGGACACACTTTGATTCACACTGTACCTCCTGGGGGCACACTCTTCCACAAACAGCCGGAAGGGCGTTGGTCTCCTTGATCTTCCTTGCAGCTGCAGCGAACTTCTCCTCTTTGATCAACTTGATGAACTCTGGTATCTGAACAGCTACTGGGCAACCAGATCGACAGAGAGGATTCTTGCATTGGAGGCACCTCTCAGCTTCCTGGATCGCCATCTCCTCTGTCAACCCGAAAGGAACTTCTTTAAAATTCCTTGCACGGATCTCAGGAGGTTGCTCAGGCATTTTGGCTCTACCAGTTAAATTGACCATCAGGCACCACCTTCCTTCTTTTGGTCCCTTTCATAACCAGTGAGAGACCTGCAGGCATGTGACTGATAGGAGACAGCTTCCTCTTCTCTGTATATATGCTTTCGAATGAATAGTTCGTCCCAATCCACTTTGTGACCGTCAAGTTCCGGTCCATCTACACAGACGAACTTGGTCTCACCATCAACTGAAACTCGGCAGCAACCGCACATACCGGTACCATCCAGCATGATCGCATTCAGTGCAACGCCTGTAGGCAATCCATGAGGTTTGGTAGCTTTGGAGCACTGCATGAGCATGAAAGTGCATCCCATGAAGTAAGCCCGATCGAATTTCTTCCCTTCTTTCACAAGCTCTTCATATTTCTCCTGAACATGACCATTTATTCCAGATGATCCATCAGCTGTTGCAATATAGAGCTCGTCAGAAACAGAATCCAAGTTCTGATGATTATACAGCAAATAATTGCTTCTTGCCTCCATTATCACAGTTACATGGTTGCCAGCTTCTTTCATGGCTTTAGCAATGGGATATATTCCACCAATACCGAAGCAACCGCCTCCGATCAAAACCGATCCAAACTTCTCTACCTTTGCCGGGTTGCCAAGTGGTCCAGCGAGGCTGTATAGAGAATCACCTTGATCCAATGCTACAAGTTCCATGGTGGAAACACCGAGCTCCAGGACATAGAGGGTTATCGTTCCCTCTTTCTTGTCCCAGTTTGAGAGGGTCAATGGGATCCTCTCACCTTTTTCGTTGGCCATTACCAGGACGAATTGACCAGCTTCAGCCTTCTTGGCGATCCTGGGATCTCTGATAACGAACTTGTGGACGTTCGGAACCTCTTCGTACTTTTCGATTATCTTGTATTCCCTTGCCATCATCCCACCCCCCTCGTTCCGGCGGGGTCTTCCCCTGGTTCCTCTTCCTTGGGGATCCTTTCATTCTCCTCAAGGTATACTCTCAGATCGTCGACAAGATGATGAATGGGAGTTCCTCGATATCTGACAACATAGAGAGGTTGCTCTGTCAGGTGCAGACTTGCCGGGTCGGAGACCGGGATAAGCTCTTTTCTTTCTGGTACAGGAGGTCTCTCTTCTTTCCCGAAGAATGGGACCTTCTCACCCATCTCTTTCCTGATCTCATCCGGTGTACTTTGTGATAACTTGTCCGATCCCAGGCTTTCTGCCAATCCTTTCAATATTTCCCACTCAGGCATTGACATGCCGGGAGGTTCTGCAGCTTTCCTGAGTTCATACTCTCGCCCATCGAAGGAAGTGAAATGGCCGCTCTCTTCAGTAAAAGCTGCAGTTGGAAGTATG
>JAUVBH010000010.1 GCA_030591285.1 Thermoplasmatota archaeon | reverse complement strand
ATCTCCATTGTCAGATGGAGGAGGAACCTCCTTCCCATCCTTATTGAAGAAGCGTTTCCTTTCTGGATATAGTGCACAGATCAATACATACCCGGGAAAGAACAGAATGAAAGGCAATCCAAGGATGATCCGGGCAACATCAAATTGGGGTAAGATCAAGATGATAAGGACAAGGATAGCCGAGGCTACGATAATAGAGTAGAGATCGTATGGTCGGTCCCTGACCTCAAACCTCATCGGGTTTGGAACGGGGGATTTATCTTATATGGTTTATGTAGAATGTGCCCTGTTCATCCGTATTAGGCCGGAGATCCGGCGCTACAAAGGAGTTTCTTCCTCCTTCTGGGGTTTGAAACCAAATCCATACACTTCATGAAGATCGGAGATCACCATGAAAGCTTCAGGATCCTCCTGCTTCACAATTTCTCGGACCTTGTATATAGACCGCCTTGTAACAACACAGAACAGTACCTCTTTCTCCTCCCCCGTGTATCCGCCTTGTCCATGAAGAACAGTTACACCCCTGTTAATTTCCTTCAAGATCCGGATACGTATCCCATCCCATTCATCAGATATCACATAGAGACCTTTGGTGTTCCCCAAACCTTCAACGATCACATCAACTGTCTTTGAGGATACAAATAGTGCAACGAAACCTATCAATGCATATCCAATATTACCAAAGGCTATACCTGCGGCGGTTATGACAAGGAAGTCAAAGATCATGAAAGCCTGACCTGCCGTAAGGAACCTGTATTTTACTGCGATCTGGGCAATAATATCAGATCCTCCGGTTGACCCCTGTGCTCTGAAAACGAGACCCAATCCCGCCCCCAACATAGCACCACCGAAAATAGCTGCCAGAAGAGGATCTAGGTCCTGTAATATATGCACATTTGAAGGATCGGATAAAAGATAGGGTTCCTTATTCAGAAGTATATCATAGACCACCTTGTCTATGACGTCCACCATGATCGAGAACATGGTAAATCCATAGAAGGTCCTTATTCCGAACCTTCTTCCCAGGACCTTTATCCCCACAAAAAATAGAGGAATATTCAATGCCAACATTGAGATCCCAAGGGGGATTCCAGTGGTATTTCTGATGATGATCGAGATCCCTGAAACCCCTCCTGCTGAAGCTTTATAGGGATCGAGGAACCAAAGTAGTCCAAGGGACATTATCAAGGCACCGATCGTCATGAGTAGATAGTCCTTGACGACCCTTCTTAGGACCCGCTTATCCTTGAACACTTTCATGGGCATCCCTCCACTGTGTTTGGAGGGGTGGAATTGAAGGTTTTATTGATACTTTACGGTGAGATGTTCACTCTTCCCATTCATCGATCTCATCGAAATCCTCGAGTTCATCGATCTCCTCCATATCATCCCAATCCTGGATATCGTCAATTGTGTCGACGCTCTCTATTGAAGCTCTTCTGCTGACAGGAGCACCACCCACCATTTCTTCGTCCTCATCCCACGTTGGTGTCTCAATACTTTTTCCTTTCTTCATAGGTGGAGTGTATACGTCCTCATCATCATCTTCCTCTTCAGGCAGATCCACCAATGGCATTTCCTGTGATCTGTTGGTGAACATTTCCTCCGCTACCTCTTCTTCAGGGGTAGGGGGAGTTGGAGCAAGGTGGGGTTCATCCAATTCTTCATTGGTATCAGGTATACCGGCGCTATCATCAGAAAGGGTCTCATTGTCAGGCTCATCTCTCATTTCGATGATCTTCTTTTCTTTCTTCTTTTCTGATTTTGGTCTAATGTAACCAGAACCATCTTCCCTGGTCTCTACCTTATGTGCAGATACAGGAGGCAGGTCCATATTGGTTGGTCTGTTCCCCAGAGCAGAATGAGCTGCGGTTGCCGGAAGTCCAATATCGATCCTGTCTGGTTTCTTGACGACCGTCTTTTTCTCTTCTGGTTTGGATCTTTTCTTGGAAATTATGATCCCGATCACCATCAACAATACTAACGCTCCCACCAGTAACATTGCTATCCAACCCATGGTTGGAAGTCCACCACCATCGTCCTCCCCACCGGAACCATTTTCCTTTTTGATCTCTATGTCCCAATAAACTTCCTGATAGTTTCCAGAATTGTCCTTGACCCTGATCGTTATCCTATGCTCACCCGGTTCCAGTTCCTCAAAGACATATAGCTGACCAATTGTGATTATAGCATATCCTTCGCCGTCAATATCGATCTCGGTAAGAGCTATACCGGATCCACCATCTGAGGAAAGCCAGTATATCGAAGCCTTGCCACCGAGTACATTCGATTGATCCAGATCAATACTCAATTCAGGAGGAGTTGTATCGATCACCAGGTCTTCGGTTGAGAATATCTCAAATATCCATTCAACAAAATCTTTGGCAACAAGAGAAAATCGATAGGTTCCTTCATCGAGTGTGAGATTGATGTAAGTTGAATTAACCGGGAGAAATATTGGATCATCGTTCACATACAATGTTAGATTCATGATCCCAAACTCATCAGAAGCATCCCAAGAGATGTTAACATAATACCATCCAACAGTGCCGTTAGGTTCATCGATCCATGATAGTTGTGGAGGAAGAAGATCAACGAATATTGTTATTGTATTGTTGACAAGGTTTCCTGCTGTATCCACACCGATCAATGAGATCGTGTGAGCTCCATCGGTCCCAATTGTGGTGGAATAGGTGGACCTTCCAAGGACATCGATACGGGATCTGTGATCGATAATTAGGGTGAGATCGTTGAGTTCTAGATCATCCGACGCTTCCCATTCTATCGTTGTCAAGGAATCTTTCAAGAACGCATTTTTCACGGGAGAGATGATCCTTAGAGTAGGAGGAGTTGTGTCTATATGGAACGTTATCACCTTTTCACCGACATTCCCTGCTAGGTCTATTGCCTTGATCCTCAGGGAATGTTCACCTGGATCCAATGTCTCATTCCTTAAGGACGAACCACTGACATCTATCCACGACCCACCATCGATCTTTAACTGATATTCTGCAATAGGGAGAGGTATATTGTCTGTTCCGATCCATTGTATCTCAATTTCTTCTTTATTTACCACCTGACCATCCTTGGGGTAGATGAAATCGACGATCGGGGACCTTGTGTCCTTTGTGACAGTTGAGGACTTTTCTATATAATTGCCGAAAACGTCTTCCAGCCGAATTGTCAGGGCATATTCCCCATCGCTATGCAAGTTGATATTCAACTCCTTTGCGCCACCCATATCCTCGAATGGTCCTTTTCCAACCCTTAAAGAGGATTGGGTCCAAGGAAATGGACCGGTATAATCCCATGCAAACTGAATTATAGTCTCTTTGGTGACCGTTCCGTTCACAGGTGCTATGATCGAAATGCCTGGATCCCCACCCACATTAAATGGTATTGTCAGATTGGACTCTGTTTCAGCTAGATCAAATACCCTGATATTGAGCAGATGGCTTCCTACCGATAGGAAATCTGAGAACTCAAATAGTCCTGTTCTGTCAACATAAGGCTCGTTATCGTACCTTATCTCTACCCTGTCGATACCGAAATTATCCTCAGCTGAGTAATTGAAAGTTACGAAAGAGTTTGAGATAACTGAATCCGACAGGGGTGATCTGACGATTATTTCCGGTGGCGTCAGATCCACAGTGAACTCGGAGGTCCTCTCAAAGCTCATTCCATCATCGTCGATTATCTTGATCTTCATGGAGTGGGGACCCTCTGTGAATTCCTTTGTAAGGAGTCGCGCATTGGTTGGTAGATATGAGGTGGTCCCGTCCAGAATGAGGGTCATGTTGACGGTTTCAAAATAAGGTTTAACGTTCCAAGCCAATCTATGTGTTGTATTCGAGTAGTATACCCCATTCGTAGGATGATCGAGACCAAGGACACTCTCTGTATCCAAAATTGTCACCTGGACCTCATTTTCATCGAACAAACCAGCCCTGTCATATGTTCGAAGGACAAGGTCGTGAACCCCTTTTTGAAGAAAGATGCTATGGTGATCCTTTCCAGTGACCGGTTCATAAGGTCCACCATCAATTGAGAGCTCAACCTTCTCTATACCAGAACCAACATCTGATGCGTCCCATTGAACCTGGATATAGGATCGGGGATATGTTCCAGATGGAGGGTGGGTAATTACCCCATTGGGTGGTGAAGTATCGAAATATGGATTTGTGGATGGGCGAGAATCTATCCCTCCTTGAGGGATCGTGTAGTTCACATCGGTGATACCATTATTATCTGAATCTGGTGTTCTATGATTTGCCCAGAAGTTGCCAAGTGTTCCAATTGTCCAAAGATTTGCATTTGCGGGCGTTCCCCAATTTACCATAGTTGCCTGGGCACCTGCAGTGGAATTATCGGTCCCTGCATTGTGATAAAAGGTATTCCTCCAGAAATAATTATTATTACCATAGTTCAGGTTAACTGCATAACCAGTGCAGTTACCGAAGTAATTGTAAAGGACATTGTATCGGGACAATCTGGTTTGCCAATTGTTTGCTGTTCCAATCCCTACCCCACACGATTCAAATGTGTTATTATCGATCCACCCAGGTGTGGTATCCCATTGGAAAGGGATCGACTGAAAATATATCCCATTGTTCCCCCTGAAGAAATTTCCAGATATCTTTAACCTGAAACTTGATACTATGGTCAACGCGTCTCCAGAAGAGGTGTCAAATATATTATCTATGATCTGACCGTCTGTATTTCCTGCTGTAATGGAGACAGGAGAGTTGATAAATGTATTGTTGATCAATTGACCTGAACCAAGAAATCTCTCATCAACGTATGCTACTCCCTCACAATAATTTCGAAGGAATGTATGGTCCGATCCCTGGTTATTGAAATGTATTCTTCCAGCTCCAGTTACATTATCATCATCGAAGATCGAATCCTGAATAGAAAGGTCAACAACATTATCGAACCTGCAAGAATCCGTTACTGATTTGACATTGGAAAATTTGCAATCAAGGACGATGATATTCTGACATGAGGAAGCATAGATCAACTGACCTTTTCCATTGGTTGTGACATTGTAAATTAGAACATTATTTGTTGATGTCAATGAAATGGCCCAACCACTACCAGAATTGAAAGTGATGTTCTTTATCACCACATATTCAACTGAATTAAGGATCGACAGCGAATATGGCCCCATGGCAATATCAGAAATGATAAATGGATCTCCCTGGGTCCCATCCCCCGATCTAACATAAGAGGAGGAATCGAAGGAATCACTGCCATTGAAGATCACATTATCCGTTGCATCATCCAATCCGGAAGATGAAATTGGGATGGAAATAATAAAAAATGCAAAAAATAGGGAGATTGTCAAGACCTTGCTGGACATCCCAATGTAAGTTTTCATTGACACCTTTACAAAAGTGTAAGGTTGTCTATATAAAACTTGGGAGATATTGGATACACCTGGACAATATGAAATACTCAAGATCTTTCCCTGATCAATTGAATGAGGCTTTCAACATTATCAGTGTTTTTTATTTCGGATATCTTTAGAACCGGTGTATCGCCGATCTTCCGCTTTTTGATCTGATCTGAGACGATCATAACCGGGTCTCCACCTGTGACCTTGCTGATCCTGCTTAAATTCTCCGCTCTATGTTGAAGGCCCCTTTGGCCGCCGCCAACCGATGTCAATATCAGTTCTTTTTCTTCCCTGGCCAGGGCATCGAATGGGCATCTCTGTGTAGGAAAAACCTCCATACCAATAGAGCCCAGATGCTCAAGGACCTCTTTCTTCATACCTTCAAGAGTGTCCATTCCATCACGTATGGTCTGCAGGTCCTCATTTGTCGAAAAAGGGTTCAATGGTAGAATAAGTGGAATTCTCAGTACATGTTCGATACGAAGGGCAATATCCATATCCGCTCCCATTCCAGATTCATACATTTGTACAGCTCTTCTGGAAACACCCACTGCCTCGGCGAGTGCTCCAAGTGAGATACCAAGAGCGTTCCTCCGTGTCCTTAAAAGTGGTCCATCCAGGGTTACAAAGAATCCATTCGACCCTCTGTAGATCATTGGAGGGATCTCTTCAATAATATAGTCGAAAAGGGTATTGAAGGTCATCATTGGGACCCCATATCTGACGTATAGGGCCCCATCCTGGATCTTCTGTGCTGAGGTCGAAGGCAGGATCATTACTGGTGATCCTCTCAGAACCCTGGCAAGGGAGAGCATTTCAATTGCCTGGTTCCGGTTCAATTCTTCATACATTGTGACGATCTTTGTCAGGACCAATAGATCATCCCTGCGTGATATCAGTTCAAAACTGGATCTTACCTGGTCTGAGAGCTGCGAGGTGATGAAACCCGATCTATCAAGAATGGTTCTTAGGTCTTTTTGTAGGTCGAATTGTTTTAAAATCGTCACAGGGTAATAACCTGGATCATATATGATTAAGTTTTGCAAAACAAGAGTGTTGCAGGGGTCTCGGAAGAGAGGATTGTTCAGCATATTGGAGTGATACACCTAAGAAACAGCTACTCCCCTGCAACGTAGTTCGTATAGCGAGTTGTATGGGGCGATGAACCACACAACATACCGTATCTGTTTTCAATCTTAATAAAGCTTGTCTGGGTATTGGGATGATACTACGGGAAACCTATATATCAAACCTTGACTTAGGTCGAAAAAGAAGGAGAAGTTCATATGAAACGGGACCTCGTTTCTGTCCTTGACATCAAGGACGAATTCAAAGAAATTATCGATCTTGCGATCACAATGAAGGGCGAACATAAAGATGGAATGGACATCGTTCCCTTCAAAGGAAAGACCCTTGTGATGGTATTTGAGAAACCAAGTCTCAGGACAAGGATCTCATTCGAAGTAGGATTCACACAACTCGGAGGAACCGCTCTATATCTCTCTCCAAATGAGATACAGATCGGCAAAAGAGAGTCGGTCCATGACGTTGCCAAGGTCCTTTCCAGATTCGCCGACATGATAATGTATCGGGCTTTTGAAAGTAAGAATGTTGTCGAATTGGCAAAGCATGCCGAAGTCCCGGTGATCAATGGGCTTGACAATGTCGAGCATCCTTGCCAGGCAGTTGCTGATTTCATGACAATGGTAGAGATCAAGGGTGACCTTAAAGGAAGAACCCTGGCATGGGTTGGTGATGGGAACAATGTATTACATTCCCTTCTCTACGGCGCAGCTATCCTTGGTATGAACCTTAAAGCCGCATGTCCGATCGGTTACAAACCGGATGAGGAGATGCTTACCAAGGCCAAGGAAATTGCTTCTGAAACAGGAGCTTCAATCACAATAACTGAAGACCCAGTTGAAGCAGTTTCAGGTGCCGATGTTATCTATGCAGATACATTCATTTCCATGGGTGATGAAACGGAGAAGGGGTCGAGATTGAAAGCCTTTGATGGATACCAGATCAATATGGACCTATTTTCCAAGGCCAAACCGGATGCCATTTTCATGCACTGCCTCCCAGCCCACAGGGGGGAAGAGGTCACTGATGAAGTGATGGATTCACCAAGATCTGTAGTATTCCAGGAAGCCGAGAACAGGATGCACGGCCAAAAAGCAGTTATGATAAGACTGGCTGGACTCAGGTAAGCTTCCATTCCCTCATTGAATCGGGAAGGTCCAATTCCACAATGCCCATCCTTGAGGGTTGAGGCTTGAAATTCATCATCTTCTGGAACTGTGTTTGAGACTGCCAGGTGGAACCCTCGATAAGTTGGATCCCTTTGTAATAATCCATTCCAAACCGGTGAACATGCCCAGAGACAAAGATATCAGGAATACCATCGATGATGAGCATATCCTTCTCCTCTGGAGATATCTGGTTCCTCATACCGTATGTTGGTGAAAAATGCCTGAACCTGAGCATCTCCTTCATTCCTTCAATTGGATCTTCATAGGTAACGTCCTTGAACAACGTTACCAGATCATCCATGGACCTTCCGTGATATCCGGTAACATGAACGCCATGGATAGAGAAGAATGCTGGATTGGGCAGGAAATGAAGATGGGAGTTCGAGAAGCACTCCTGATATTCCTTGGGTATTGGAGGTTGAGGTTCTGCCAATCTAACAGCATCGTGATTGCCCGGGAGTAAAATTATCTCAAGGTGCTCGGGTAGCATTGATAGAGATTCCCCAAGAGCCTCGTACTGTTTGAAAATATCCTTTATTAACAAGTCCTTGTCCTGGTCGGGATAGGTCCCAATGCCATCAACCAGATCTCCTGCTACCACAAGATACTTTACACGGGTCCCGTCCTTCGCGGGCATAGATGCATCTCTTTCTCCCCTGAGCCATTTTACCATTTTATTCCAATCTTTTTCCAGATACATCTTTGACCCGATATGAATGTCTGACGTGAAGGCTGCGGTAAGTCCCTTGACCTCGGACAACCTTCTTTGGTGTGTCCCAGGAATATCAACCTTGAAAAGTTGATCTGCAAAAACGATAGCTCCGCTTCGGCCATCACTTCCTTTATATTTTCCCCCGATACCTATGACCTCATCATTGACTACCTTGATGGAGAATAGGTCCCGTTTTTTATTGGATATCAGAACCCGGATATTACCTGTCGGGTCCTCCAGGTTTATCATGGTATGTCCGTTTTTTGTGGTACGAACACTTTCAATGATCCCGATGAAATTTACAGTATCTTCAGAACCTCTTAGATTGGCAATATCTAAACATGGAGAAAGTGCGCCATATTGCCGAAGAAGAAGGTCCTTCAAAGATCGAAATCTGTCCATGAAGAGTTTCTTGAAATCCTCTATCTTGCCTGTACCTCCCATGGATGCAAGGGTGTCTTTAATTATCCTTAGGTCCCCATCATATTCCGAGGCCAGGGGTTTTGGTCTACCACCAGGGCCTGTTGTTCGGGGCTGGGACATGGTAGATACAGGAGTATGCTTCATGATATCAGAGACCGACCTATATATCGGCGCGATAAGAGATCTTGATGAGAATGGGATCTCCTTGATCTCAACCAGCGGTTTTACATCGATCTTTTCTTTCTTTATTGACCCGGATGGTTCATCTATAAGTAGATCCATAGCCACCTTCTGGACCTCTTCGCTTTCCTTGATATTCTTTTCATCTATAGTTTTTGTATGAACCTTGGAACTTGATCTATCCATTTTCCTGGGTTTATCGACGATCTTGTCGGACATTTTGTCGCCTATCAAGCTTTCCAGATGAGTTCTTTCGATGATCATTGGAAGATTAGCCCCATCCCCAAGCGCGACTTCAAGGCGATCCAACAAACCAGGGCTCTCCGTGAGTGCACTATGTGCATCAGGTGATATCAGCCTCTGATATCGAAAGAGCCTCCTAGCTATGTCCTCCATTACAGCAAGATTATGGGGCAATGGTTTTTATACTTCACCGGGGGGGTCTAAAAGTATCATTCGATCGAGCGTACAAAAAGAACAAAAGAGCGTACATTTTACCAATATTGTCCGAAAATATCCAGTTTTGTCCGACATTCTTTTATATTTGTCCGACATATTTGGGTAAGTAGCAGTCGGTTCGATTGAGGATGCTCAGATGGACAAGGCGGATAAAGTGACCATAAGATTGACGGCTGATCAAGCCGCCGCCCTAGATTTCCTTGTAGTGGGAGATCAATTCAAGAATAGGTCAGATGCCATCAGAGCAGCGATCGATGAAATGACCAAGGAACCAGAGATCGAAGAAGGCAAGATCACGGTAGATCTTCCTGATGGAATTGTGGCTTCCTTGGACAAACTGGTCGATCTGGGTCATTACAGATCCAGGGACCTTGGGATCTTCGAACTGCTGCGAAATGGTTTGGAGGCTTTGGATATCGAAGAGATATCTCTTCGACAGAAGCAGAGAATGGATATCTTGATAGAGAAGAAGGCCAAGAACATTGTTGATGATGTCTATTCCAATTACGTTAAGCAGTAATCTGTCTCGGAGAAAGAACGAAGAGATGGGGAACGAAATGGGATGCACTCTGTAGGGGCCCGAAATATTTTTTCGGGGGAAAAAAGGGCCCCTAACTCTTTTTATTATCCAATTATCCAACATTCTACATTTCAGACATACCCTCGATATTGAGATATTGGGCATCACCATCAGTAAAGATTGATAACCATTGGTGTAATGCAGTTTTCATGGAACCAGGTCCCGCGGGAAAAAGAACCGCATTGATATGGATATCCCGGGATAAACACCTCGTTCCAGAAATGCAAGAACTCTGCTCTTCGGCAGGCTACGAGATCATCGAAGAGATAGGTCAGGGAAAAAGGGAAGCCGACCCACGATATTATCTTGGTCCCGGGAAGATCGAGGAGGTCGGAGAGCTGGATGTGGATAATATAGTGACCGTTGCAGATCTCACTCCGTCTCAGCTTTTCAATATATCCCATAAAACATCCAAAAAGGTCTCCGACAGAACAAGGGTCATACTCGATCTTTTTCAAAATAGAGCAAACAGCCCCGAGGCAAGGATGCAGGTTGAGATTGCAGATCTAAGATATCAGCTCCCGGTATTGAGAGAATATATTCACCAGGGAAAACTATCGGAAAGACCTGGTTTCATGGCCGGAGGAGAATACAAGATCGACTACTACTTTGATATGATCAAGAAAAGGATCTCACAATTGAAGGGGAAGGTAGAAGGAGAACGGAAAAGGCGTGGGAGAAAAAGAGCACTCAGGAGAAGACGTGGTGCCCATCTTGTTTCCATTGCCGGATACACAAATGCAGGAAAATCTACCCTGTTGAATCAGATCATTGAAACCAACAGAGAAGACAAGCTGACCGATGTGGGCGGGAGAATGTTCACGACGATATCAACGACCACTAGGAAAATGAAAGGTAGTAGAGGATGTCTTGTTTCAGATACTGTGGGTTTTATTAGAGATCTCCCACCCTGGTTACTTGAAGGATTCATGTCCACATTGGAAGAGATCTTTGAAGCAGATATTGTTCTTCTTGTCTTGGATGCTTCGGAGGATCAGGAACTCCTGAAGAGGAAATTGAAAGACTCACTTTCCATACTCCTGAAGGGTGGAACAGAAGGAGAGATCATAATTGTGCCCAACAAGATCGATTCAATGGACAATGATATTGATGAATTGAGAGAACTGATATTGGATTCGGTTCCAGATGGTTTCGAGGGGAGGATAGGCCCCATTGTCCCGATCTCAGCTTTGGAAGGTTTAGGGATCCAGGACATCATCGAGATAGTGAATAGTACATTGCCCCCCCTTGTCGAGATCGAATTCGAGATACCCTATGAGAACAATATTGAGTCTTTGATCATCGACCTACGACAACATGTGAACGATATTACCGAGGAATTTCGCGATGGAGAGATCCATATCAAATGTTCAATGGAGGATCGATGGGCAGGCCATTTCAAGAAAAAGGTTGAGAGCAGGGGAGGAGAAGCACGGATCCTTGATCCCTGAGATAGGATACACATAACAAATATTAAAATCCAGTATTCACTCATTGATAAGAGGTGTCTTCCATGAAAGCAGTGATACCAGCAGCAGGTCTTGGGACCAGATTGCTACCCATGACGAAGGTCCAACCAAAGGAAATGATGCCAGTTCTGAACAAACCCGCCATACAATATGTAGTGGAAGAAGCCTCACATGGTGGATTTGACCAGATTTTGATCATCACAAATCGCAACAAGAAGATCATGGAGGACCATTTCGATAGGAATTTCGAACTGGAGATGGTCCTCAAGAAAAAGGGCGCAGATAAAGCACTGAAGGAGCTAGAAGCGATCGAAGGACTGGCCGACCTATTCTATCTTCGTCAAAAGGAACAAAAGGGTCTGGGAGATGCGGTACTGATAGGCGAGCATTTCACCAGTGCAGAGTCTTTCGCCGTCCTTCTGGGAGATGACATCATAATATCAGACATACCTGCCATCAAACAGCTATGGGAAGCGCATCTCAAGGTCAGGGCCCCTGTCATTGGGCTGGAGATCGTTCCTGAAGATCATGTCGAGAGATATGGTATTGTCGATCCTGGTGAGGAGATCGAACCTGGTCTATTCAAATTGAACAGTGTTGTTGAAAAGCCCAAAAAGGAAGATGCGCCCTCTCAAATGGCCATCATCGGTCGATACATCCTGGATCCAGATATTTTCACATGGCTGAGAGAATCAAAGAGCGGAGTTGGAGGGGAATTGCAGCTTACGGATTCCCTCGCCCGGTACATCAACACCAAAGGTCTCTATGGGATGATAATGAAGGGGCACAGAGTAGATATTGGTTCCACGTCAGACTGGTTAAAGGCAAACCTCGAGGTTGCGCTATTGGACCCCGATATAAGACCAAAGGTATCAGAATATTTTGATGAGCTGCGATCACAGGGAAGGATCTGATGAATGTTCAATGTTGATCCGAGTTGATAATTCCAGCGTTCCATCCTGTCGAGTCAGTGCCTCTTTGGTTATCATCAATTTCACCACCAGTGATCCGACTCTATCACCATCATCAATGACCTCAACATTCCCCTGAAGGATCAAAGGGATTGGACAAGTCCCTGATGAACAATAGACACCCCTGGGTTGGATCAGGATCACTTGATCATCGACATATAGGAGATCTTCCCCGGAAATATTTGCTGTTCTACTCCACCCCGGCAGGAGCTGACCAGGATCATCGAAAAGGGAGATCGCTGATCCCATGTCACCGATAACAGCGTCTTCTTGAATTTTCCCCGGAAAAATGAAAACCTCATCAGACATAGTTCCCTTGGGTTTCTCTATAACGATCGAACAGGGAGTCCGTACCTGATAGCCATCAGACATGGAGGCAAACCTGGCCGACATATCTCCAAGGAACGATGGATCATTCAAGGGGACATATGATGGCAGGATCCAATCCCCTTCAATGACGATCTCTTTGTCATCATTGAACCCTATCCAGACCAGACCATTGAGGAAGTTCAGGTTGAAGTTCCTGCCTCCGATCTTTTCGGGAAGAGAGATCATTGTTGGAACCACATCATTTGATCTGCCAAAGGTTATCTTCAATGAGGATCCAGGTTCAGAAGAATGTATGGTCTCAATGAGATCTTCCAAGATCGAAGATACCTCATCTAAATTGGAGTCACTATCATACTTGATCTTTGATCCAATAGATGTTCCGAATATCCCTGCAAGGGCCAATACTGCCAGCAACAGCCCTGCCCGGAAAACCATATCCTGATCTACCATCGCACTCGAACATGAATGTTTTTCCTTCCATTAAATTCTATCTGTGTCTCCGTGAAATCTAAATATCAACCTCACCATGGGCGAGTATGGTTCCGATAAGGGGTAAGAAGGGGATCGTTTCAAGTGGCATTTCAGCCCTGGATGAAGCTTTGCATAGTGGAGGTTTCAAAGAGGGGACCATCATATTAGTGGTTGGAGATCCCAGTTCAAGGAAGGATCTCTTCGGATATCGATTCCTGCTTGATGGTCTGGAATTAGGAAACAAAGTGGCATTCTATGATGTTGAAGCGTCCAGCGATGAGATCCTTGACCTCATGCATGAATTCATTGACCCTGATCTTCTTGATGATCTTGAGTTCATAAACGCTTGTCCTGAGTACTCGAAGTTCTTCATCAATGCAGTTCCTGCTCGCATCATTGAACATATGCGGGGATTAGATGAATCAAAGGTCAACAGGGTCTTGATCAACCCACTTACTTTTTTCATAGAGAAATTTGGACTCAAGGACACGGGAGATTTCATAATAATGGTTCGAGAGATAGCCATGAAAAAAGATATCGTTGTAGAATTCCTCATGGCAGACATTCTCAATGAGAGGGAGATGCAGTCCGTTATCGACAAGTTCGATGGGATCATTGAACTGGATACAAAGAGGATAATAGAAGGGATTTACCATACGATACAGGTAAGGAAATTCTCGATCCAGCAAAAAAATGTTCAATTGACCTACAACATCGATGGAGAGAAGATCATCATCACCAGCACTGGGAAGATAATCTGATAATTAACGATCATCAGTTCCCCTGTCAGATAAAATATCACTTCATGAAGTAGGCGTCAGCTTCGTGGTAGACATCCAATGATCCGATATCAAACCATTTGCCGGAAAATTTCCAGGCAAAAACAGGAGAACGATCGACCAGGTAGGTAACAAAATGACCAAGAGCGTCGGGCTTTCCACCATCATTAAGATATTTTGTAACCAGGGATACTGTGTCGGCCTTGAATACGTACAAGGCTGTTGCAGCAAGGGTAGAAGGGGGATCCTGAGGCTTTTCTAAAAACTTCGATATTATACCATTTTCGTCCACATCAACGATACCATAAAGAGATGCTCTTTCCAGAGTTCCAACATCATATACTGCAACGATATCCTTGTGGACCTCATTGAAGATCTTAATGGCTTCGGAGGGATGGAACTCGAAAAGGTTGTCTCCTCCAATTATCATTGTATCCCGGGAAAGGTTTTCCTTATCGATAAGATAACCAAGGCCCCCTACAGATCCAAGTTTCTTTTCCTCGGTTGGTGATGGTTCAATAATGAGCTTAACTTCATCGGTGGAATAACCTTTTAAAAAGCTAGTGAAATGTTCCCTGAAGGCTTCATTTGTGGATACGAAAATTTTTCCGATCCCATCCATTTCCACCAAAGTATCCAGTGTGTAGGCTAACATAGGTTTTCCGGCGATCTTCAGTAGATGCTTTGGCATATCCTTTGTAAGCGGCCACATCCTTTTAGCAAATCCACCAGCTAGCACTATCACATCAATGGTCATATCATTCACCTTTCATTCTTGCCCAATCGTAAATCATTCTCTCTTGGGCCGTGGTCTGTATAGATCCATTCCTATTCTTTCTTACTAATTGAATTGCCTCTTTGGGCAGCATTCCCTGATCCACAAGATATAATCCCAGCAATGTTCCCGTTCTCCCTATCCCCGCTGCGCAGTGAACCATGAGTGACCCATCCGAATCTTTGATCACATGAAGGATGCTTTTTACCTGGTCTTCGGTGGGAATGGACATATCAATGATCGGATAATGGTGGCATGTGATCCCGGACTCGAGTGACCATTCTCGTGGCCAAGGGCTTTCCGCTAGATTGATGGCAGAATTGATGTTCTCATTGATCCTCAAAAAAGTTAGATATTCAACCTCAGTTGGATAGACCGAAGCCATCAGTTTTCCAGTAACCACCCAATTATAGGGATCCATTCCGTACCTGGTCCACCGGACATATTGTTGATGGGATAATCCCATTAGATATCCTCCATATCATCCCACTCCTCGATCTCATCCACCTCTTCCCAATCTTCAACATCCTCCCATTCATCCACCTTTTCTTCGGGTTCTTTCT
>JAUVBH010000166.1 GCA_030591285.1 Thermoplasmatota archaeon | reverse complement strand
TATCATCTATCAACAATACATTGACATCCAGTTTCCCGAGTTCAATTGCAGCCGAGAGTCCAGCTGGTCCGCCACCAAGTATCAGAACATCAACATCGACAGTTTCGATCCCGCCACAATCTGGAGGGACATCAACTTCAGGAAGCTCGGGAAGACCCTCAACACTATGGATATCCATGCCACTTTCTAACGGTGTCATGCAGGATTTGACAGGGGCCCCGTTAACGATAACTAGACACTGGGCACATTGACCGTTAGCGCAGAATATTCCCTGGGGGCTACCATCCTTTGGATGATGTCCGAAAACATGGATGTCGTTTGCAATAAGGGATGATGATATCATCTCCCCTTTATTGCCTTTCAAATTCTTTCCATTCCAGGTAAAATTCACTTCGTCGAACTCTCTGATTTCCAGTATGGGGTGCTTGTCTATCCTGGTCAAAAACATCACCACGAGGGAACGGAATGAACCCTGTATGTAATTGCTTTACATATCCCTTTTGATACTGTCACTAACTTGAATATTTACCTTTGCGACCGAAATTTATAAACATCCAGCCATTATGTTCATAATATAGTATAAACGGGGCGATAGAGTTGTCATGGAAGAATCGAAGATTGACATTCCTACTTACGTTGGTCCTGCTTTTGCCAGGATTGATCTTGTTATTCTCAACAGAACCTGTCAATGGAGAGGATACCGACATCATTCTGTATTTGCATACTGGAGCCAAGATACTGACCACTGATGCTACACAGAGGAACAATGAGATATTAGATTCAATGGAATCCGGGGAATCCCTCGAATACTCCCTGGAGTATCCATTCGCAAGGAGCATCTTTGTCACTGGAGCTTCTCAAGGTGGTGCAAAGGTATTCACCCTTCATCTTGAGGGAGTAGGGGTTAATGCAAACAATCCTGTTCTTACAGTCGATATCTATATGGACCCTGTTTCAGGATCTCCTTTGAAAATAGCAGGGGATGATTTCAGTGGAGACGATCTTCCAACGTCACCACTTACAACCACAGCAGTTGATTTTCAGATCCCACTATTTTCAGACGGGCAACAATTCAATAAGGGTTCCTCTCTGAGAATCAGCATGTCCCTCGAAGCTGACGGGAAAATCCAACCAGTAACTCCAGCAATAACATTTTTGTACACTGGCACATCAGGAACTTCCCATATCTCAATCATGGGTGAACCCATCCCAGATGATGGAGTGGACCTCGAGATCCAAGATACAAACGGTAATCCTCTGGAGGAGGTAATTCCTTACGGTCCAGCTACCGCAAGAGAAATGAATTTCATTACGTCTGCGAGTAGTGCATTCGGAGCCAATGATATCTCATTGATATCCATATTGGTAGTTTCTTCCCAGGGGAGTACTCTGTTGAACATTTCATCGGACGCAGATGAAGATTATCCATCCCCAGTTGGTGGTGAAGACTGGACATATTTCAATTACACTTTTTCTCTCCCAGAGGGAACTCCGACAGATACTTACACTGTTCTAACAACAGCGGAAAGTAGAACTGGATACACTGTGACCTATGAATCCTCCTTCGAGGTCAAACCAGGATTATTCCTTTCGATGCAAGAAGACGAGAAGGAAGCCGATGCAGGAGATGTGATCACCTTCGAGATGGACGTTCTCAACGGTGGCGACGCCAACGATAGGGTCACATTCTCTGCCATGTCACAACTTGGCTGGTCAGTAGATGTTCCCGAAGCAATTGAGATAGAGGGTGGGGAGGAAGAGACAATAGAGTTCAAGGTATATGTTCCTCTCAGGGCCCAGATCTCCAACGTGGATGAGATCGATCTCAGAGCAGAATCCAGAAACGCTGAGAAGACATATTCCATTACTGGAACAATTACTGTTAATGCAGCAGCGTCCTACGGGATCGAACCAATAGGAGATACGGTCCAGGCTATGAAATCCGGAGATATAAGAACATTCCAGGTACGTGTGATAAACCTTCTGAACATCACCAAGACATTCGAGATGTCCACAGAGAACCTCCCTGCAGCTTGGGGAGTTACTTACTCATCCGAAGAAGGTGAGCTTCAAGGAAGCCTATTCATCTTCGAGGTAAACGGTTCTGGGGAGGAGATAGTCGACATCATCATCTCAACTTCCAGTGATGGTCCATACGGATCATACCAGATCGGAAGTTACGTCAGGGCCAGGGGTGAATCTGAGAAGAAATGGAGCTATTTCACATTGAAGGTCGTTGATGATTCAAAGTCAGTCGTTGAGATAGATGATGATGAACTCAGAAAGACTGCTGGAAGGATCGGTACGTCCTATCCCGTCAAGTACACAAAGGTCTACTATTCACTGGAGCTTTACAATCCTTCACTTGATGATCTTGATTTCGAGATGACGGTCGAGGAACTGGATGGATGGACCATTGCATATGACTATGATGAAATTGAGCTAGGACCTGGAGCAGGATCCCTCTGGAACATATCAATAACCCCAGAAGATGGAAGCTCTTGGAAGCAGGGAGCTCCATACATCATTGATGTCACCATCGACACAAGCACAGAGGGTGAATTCACCAAGAAACTGGAGATAGTCCTTCCAGAGGTATCAGATGTGAGGACAGAAAAGGAGTGGTCAACTGTCAACGCAGTTGAAGGTAGCAAGGTTCCCCTGAACATAACCTTCCAAAACAAGGGTAACAGGGATGAGACGGTTACAATAACGATCGAAGCTCCACCGGAGCTTAAGATAAACCTGTCCCCGATGTCCAAAGAGATCGCCCCTGGTGAAAAATTCGTTGCAAGAGGGGAGGTAGAAGTCCTATCCCTTGAAGATGTCAACACAGTATCCTTCACAATAAAATATTCGACCTCAAAGGGAACAACCTCTGTTGATTATTCCATGTTCCTTGAAAAAGGAAGTTCTCCGGATAGTACCTCGTTCATACCATACCTGATCGCAGCGGCTGTGCTTGTGGTACTGGCGGTGGCAGGTTTCGTTGGATACAATATGTTCATTGGAAAGGAAAAGAAGACAGAGGAACCCAAACCGGCCAAACCAAAACCAGGACCCAATGTCTCTGTTACCTCCGCTCCCAGACCCGAGAAGAAAACAGTGGAATTCAAATCTGTATCATCGTCAAAGGATAGTCAGGTGATCAAGGAAGCTGACGACATTCTGGCCTCTATGCTGGGAAATGAAGCTGCAAAGGATGAACCGGAATTCGAGAAGGTGGAAGTAGTGGAGGCCACGGTAGTGGAGTGATATTGATGATATCTTCCCTTGATGTTGGAGTACTCGACCTCAATAGTGAAGACCTTGGTGTGAATGTTTCAGATCTGATGGAAAATGCCGGGAAAGCCCTGGCAGAAGAGATCCAGAAAAGGGACCCTAAAAGGAAGAAAGTGGTCATCGTCGTTGGAACAGGAAACAACGGCGGAGATGGAATGGTTGCAGCAAGATATCTTTCAACCTGGAAAGTACCTGTTGAAGTGGTTTTCATAAAACCGGTTTCGAAGATCAGAACCGAACTCTCCGAAAAAGCTCTCCATGACCTTCCGGATGATGTTTTAACTACTGTCCTGAAACCTGGTGAGATCAAGAAGACCCTCAAGAGATCCCTGAAGGATGCATGGATCGTGGTCGATGGACTATTGGGATCTGGAGCCCGTGGATCCCTTCATCTGGATCATGCTGAAGCTGTAAGGACCATGAACTTCTTCAAGGGGAAAAGGATCGCGATAGATTCCCCTTCGGGACTGGGACATAAATTGGTGTTCAAAGCCGATGTTACGATAACCTTCCATGATGTGAAGGAAGGCATGATCGTCAAAGGGACAGTGCACCCTGATTGTGGCGAGCTTGTTGTAAGGACCATAGGTGTCCCACAGGAAGCTGCAGTTTACATCGGATCAGGAGACCTTCTAAGGATACCAAAAAAGGGCAAACGGTCCAAAAAAGGTGAGACAGGGAAACTGCTGATAATCGGAGGTGGACCATTTACCGGCGCTCCAGCTCTGGCAGCTTTGTCCGCTGTCAAAACTGGAGCTGACCTTGTCCGAATAGCAGTTCCAAATGGGATCGCCAACGTTATCGCTTCCTATTCTCCGGACCTTATTGTGGAAAGACTTCCAACATTGGACCCGTTCAAACTTGGTCCGGAGGTCATGGGGGAACTGGAAAATTCCATCGATTGGTGTCACTGTGTTCTAATTGGTCCTGGAGCTGGAAGTGACAGGGCAACCCTCCATCTTCTGAAGGCTGCGATAAAATACGCATCATCTCAGAAGAAAAAGATCGTGATCGATGCGGATGGTCTAACTGCAATTGCCGAGCTCTGGGGTTTCTTTGACAATCTGGAGAAAGCGGAAGATGTTCTGCTGACCCCTCATCGGGGAGAGCTCAGAAGATTGGCAAGGACGTTGACAAAAAGATCAGATGTGGACATTCTCAGCGATCCATATGAAAGTCTAGGGGGGTCCGGAAAATGGAAGAAGGAAGCTCTTGAGATCATATCCGACCTTACCACGGATATTGATGGGACATTCTTGGTGAAGGGATCTATAGATCTCATAGTATCCAATGAAGCCCCGTCCCTTTCAACCCATGTTGCCTTTGAGACCTCATCAAGGACCATATATCGAAGATACAGCACCACTGGTGTTCCAGCAATGAGTGTTGGTGGGACAGGGGATATCCTCTCCGGGATCTGTGGTGGATTAATGGCCAGGGG
>JAUVBH010000319.1 GCA_030591285.1 Thermoplasmatota archaeon | reverse complement strand
GGGTGGGTTGATCATAAGGACCGTTTCACCCTCCATCATAGTCGCAGCAACTGGGTATGCCTTTGTCAGGAGCAGACCTATGATCGTTACAGGTATTGCAACGATGAAACCGGCTATCGGTCCGGCTGCTCCAATATCGACCAGGGATCTTTTGTTTGAGATCGGCTCCTTCATTGATATCAAGGCGCCGAACGTGCCAATGGGAGACAGGAAAGGTGGTACTGGAATGAAGTAAGGAAGGGATGCATCGATATTGTATCTCCTTGCCGTAAAATAGTGACCGAATTCGTGGGTTCCAAGGATCAGGAGCAATGGAAATGCAAACGTTAATCCACCCATTAATACAGTTGGAATGTCGATCAGGACCAGTAAGAGATCTGAAGCAGAGTTTAGCTCCTCCCCTCTCATCATCCAGAGCAGTGAACCCGCCCAAACTGTGGTGAATATTGTTGCAAGGAGCAGGATCAGGTTCAATCTGTTCTTTCCCTTCTTCCGTTTCGGAAGTGGAAATACCATGATGAAGAATTCTCCCCGCTCTTTCATCAATCTTGGATATAGTCCGTATTTTTTCAATTTCAAACGGACCTCATCGAACATCTCCTCATTTGTCGATAGATCCATCTTGACCTTGAGGAATATTCCTGTATCGTCGAATCTCCTTTCCTTTACAAGATAGTGTCTGGATACAATATATTCCACAAGCTCCGCAGCTTTGACCCTTTTCAAGTCATGTTGTGGTGTGGATTCGGTGGTTTGAGCATTCATCCTTCCAAAGAGTGTTCTGATGGCGGGTCCTCGAAAAAGACCTTCGATCTCCTTGGGGTCCATCTCATTCGCTTTCAATTCCCATCAACCTTCAGATATCTCTTTCATAATGGTCCTCAAGCTCAGATAGGAATCCGCCAGGGATTTCTTGGAGGTATGGGGCCAGATGGGGAAAGTCTGCTTCTCCATTGAACTCTGGAATATCCTCTGGTGGACAGAAGGATCCCTGTAGATAATATGCCACTTGCCAAAATTAGCATGGTTCTTCTTGAGGAAGTTCGCCATGAGTTCACCAGATCTGCCGATTACCTTTTTGAAATCCTCAACGTTCCAGGATAGTCCTCTTCTCCTGACCATGAAGGATTGGGATCCCGAAGCGTCATACATGGGCATATCATCATACCACTCCATTGGGACAATGCCTAGCAGCGGTGAGATGGTGAATACTTCCACCCTATCCGCTAGCTTCAGGTTCTTGATCGACGTGTGGAGATTTCGGTAGATGAGAGCAGTTGTCTTACCTGATGTCCATGGTTTTCTGTCAGCATCCGGGAAAAGGATAGCAATATCCTTTTTTGTGCTCTCGTAACTTTCCAATTTCTTGTGGAAATCGAGTATTTGCGAATTCTCCTTCATTGCTACAAGAAGTTCAGTAGGCGTCAAGAAGGCAAGATCCGGATCAACGATGGGGGTCTTTTCCCGGAGAGAATCGATGAACATCTTCCTTCTGGTATCCTCTGTTTTCTTCTGTGCTTCGTCGAAGGTATCCTCCCAAGCTGGGGCCATGGTCGCCCCTAAGAGGTCGGTATACTATAACTTTTAGGTTGAACGATTTTGATTCAAATATCCCATTGGGCCCCATTGGGGTGTCCCATCACTTATGAAGGAAGTCACAAAGCGTTATATATAAAACTCCTCAATCGTAATGTGATACAAAT
>JAUVBH010000136.1 GCA_030591285.1 Thermoplasmatota archaeon | reverse complement strand
TGCATCTTCCGTTTCAGGCTTTGTGACATTTATCCTGAGGACGATCTCTCCATTTGAGGAGCTTAGACTTTCCAAAACCTCTCCATTTTGATCGAGTATCGTCAATGAGAAGTCATCGGGTTCATTGGTCAAACCTATTCTGACAGCTTCATCAGACCAAGTCAATGTTGCAGTGATCCAGGTTGAATTTCCCGGGTCGGGAACAGTAAAGTCCTCCTCGCTGTTCTCGTTGAGAGATCCACTGCTGGAATATGAAACAGACTGCTCCTCATAGATCACGATAAAAGGATCTGGATCCTCTTCTTCAGGTGGGTAGAATACATTGGTACCCATGGCATAGGTCGAGACGAGGAATATAGGGATCAGTATTGCTGCTATGACCATTGTCATTTTAAAATCGAACATTTTGAACAGTAAAGGCTCTTTCTTCAGCTTTCTACCCTCGAACTCCGCTTCATCCACATCTGTTTCATCCATCTCGATCTGTTTTGCCCGATTGATGATGTCCTTTCCCCAGGCTCTATTGTAAACCATGAATAAAATGAGGATGAACAGGCCAAATGCCATTAGTAATCCGAAAAAGAAATGAGGTCGAGCCATATCTACCGCTACAACACTCGCGATAATACCAAGTATCAAGGCCCCTCCAAAGATACCGGTGAAAGATGCTAGGAAATTACATCCAATATATGCTGAAACCTTCTCCTTTGGGGCCAGTTTAGAAACGAATGAAAGGTAACCAGGAGCTACCATGAACTCTCCAATTGAATAGATGACCATACCAAGAATTACTAATGGCAGCACCTCCAAAAAGATAGCGATAATGGCCAAACCAACAAGATAGACGAATACTCCACCCATTAGCAATTTGATGGATTCGATCTTCTCGGCATATTTGGACAGGGGCCCCCCCAGGGCAATAATTGTTCCTGGGTTAACAACTCCAAGTAAAATTACAGGGATCCAGATCGGTATGAACCTGTATCCATACATGATCATGATGAATGGTGCCAGGGTGGTGGAATAAAGTGCCCAGAACCCTGCGATCAACATCATCATCACGACGAATTTCCTATCCTTGAAAGCAGTAGCGATATTGGTTCCAACATCTCTCAGGGTCCTGACGGCGCCACTTCTTGGAACCTCTTCAAAGACGAAGATCGCAACTACGATATTCAGTAAGAAGTAGATAGCGCTGACCCTGAAGATCCATGCGAAAGCAGATCTGGGGAGAATATCGAAAAGCATCAATAAACCCCAGGTCAGGGCAAAGAAAGTGGCAGCGAAGTTGACGATCCAGTAGTATACGCTGTAGGCAACATTCCTGTCCTTCTGGACCGTTGCCTTGGCAATCGTGGATGAAACCAATGGTTTGTAACACCCGATACCGAATCCTATCAGCATCATACCTATGATGGCTGTTGGGGCATTGTAAGCGATAGAAAGGAAAACATATGCTACAGCTAAGACAGCAAAACCGAATATCATCTGTCGTTTATAACCCACTTTTTCAGCTAAAGCACTGGTAATAATCGGCATTGCATACTGGAATGGATACATGAATACCGTGAGCAGGATGGTAAGTTCTTGGGGCAGTCCAACATTCCAGAAGAAATGAACTACCAGGATGGGCATCATGGAATAATATGCACCACGTTCCATCAACTCAAAAGAAAGAACGACCCAGTAAACCTTGGGGAATCTTCTGAAAAGGCTTGCAATTCCTCCAGGTGAATTAGCTGTCATGGCAAATCCTTCCAGTATCGTTATTGATTATTTAAAGGAATTCCTAGATGTCATAGTAATAAGGTACATTCGCAGTTCCAATTAACATCTGAAGATCGATGATGTTGGATTATTAAAAGAAAAGGGACCTTTAAATTCAAAGACATCAATCCTACCGAGGTCGATCTCTGCATATGATCGATCATGAGTGGGATAATGAGGAAAGAGATCATAGGGATGGGCCTCATCGGGGTTACAGTATTCCTCTGGAGTATGATCGAGGTCATTACCAAATTGATCCATTCTGCCCTTCCACCAATGACCATCGCTTATCTTCGCTTTTTTCTTGGTGGTCTATTCCTTCTTCCCATAGTGATCTCATACTGGAAAAAAGTGGATTGGAACCAGGTTAAAAGCAAGGATTGGGTAAAATTGATCCTACTTTCGTTCCTGGGGATATCCTGCACGTTCTCATTGTTCCATATAGCTCTGTATTGGATCGATGCTTCATCGACAGCCACTCTGATCGCCATGGTGCCTCTTTTCGTTGCACCTGTTTCTTACTTCATTACGGGGGAAAGAATGGGGCGTGTAGCCATTGTTGGATTGTTGTTGGGGGGCGCAGGAGTATTTTTGATCTATTTCTCCGAAGAAAGCGGTATGCGATCTATAACTGCCGTCGGGATCATCATGCTGGCGGTGTTCTGTTTCTCGGTTTACGTTGTATTGATGAAACCATTGAATGAGAAGATGGATCCCAGGATAACAACTTCATTAAGCCTCCTCATGGGTGGAGTGATGATGATCCCCATCGTTCTCCTCGATGGGGCCCCTTTGATCCGTCCAATGTCACCTCTGTCTTGGATCTATCTCATGTTCCTCTCCTTCATCGCAGTTGGTCTTGCATATCTTCTCTATTTCATTGGATTGGAAAGAGTTCAGGTCTCCACCGGGAATTCATTGATGTATCTCAAACCCATGATCGCAACGTTCTTCGCATGGCTTGTTTTGGGAGATGATCCTTCCCTGGTCCGGATCGTAGCTATCTTCATGGTCTCCGTTTCGGTGTTTTTGGTGGTCAGGGATAAACTGGTGGATGCTAAAAAGAAGATCCGTACAGGAAAAGATTGATTAGACGAAATGTTCTTACCACATCATGGACCCACTCATATGGGATCTGGTCCTCGGGATATTGTTCATATTCTCAATGTCGATATCTATCATCGGTCTTATGGCCTTCCGATACAGGGGAGGTATTGGACCGCTCATTCTGATGATATCTGGGATCCCAGGGATCGTCTCTTCCATTTTGGGTGTATTATCCCAATCGGGTCTGATGGACCTTCCGGTTTGGGTCCTTATACTTTTCTTTGGTATCTCTTTGGTTTTGATAATAATTTCAGTGATATTTTGGAGGCATCATAAGTGAGAGGAGACCCCCTGGATCTCCCTCTCAGAAAGCGGATAGCAGAATATATCCGCAGGAATCCCGGGGTGCACTTCAGACAGATCTCAAGGGATCTTGACCTGGCCATCGGACAGCTCGATTTTCACATGAATGCATTGGTTAAGGGAGAGGTACTCGTTAAGGAGTCTGGAACTGGAAATGCAAGATTTTATGTTAGGGATAAGTTCTCCAAGGACGAGAGAAAAGCCATGTCAATTCTAAGAAGGGAGATACCGCGTGGTATCGTTCTCTACTTGCTTGATAATCCTGGCAGCGGTCCATCAAAGATCCTTGGGAACTTCACATTCACATCAGCCACAATGTCTTACCATCTCCGAAGGCTGGAGAAGACCGGTGTCTTGAGAGTGGACCAGGATGGTCGAGAACGCCACTATTTTGTTGACGATCCAGAGCTTGTAGAATCTCTGCTCATCCTCTACCGGTCCACACTAATGGATACCATCGTGGAAAAGGTCTATTGAGGGCCTCTGAAGTATTTGTTACTTTCAAGGTCGAGTTCCGATCCATGGGTCTCAACATTCTTTTTGGAGACTATCGTGACCCCTGCCATGATGATGACGACCATTACGGCTGCTCCACCTGCGAAGAAATAGATATGCTCGATGACGAATTCCTTTACTTCTTCAGCAGCTCCAGTGAACGCTTCGATCAATCCCTCAAGGATATTCAACGAACCACTTATGGATGCCGACCTTGTATTCATCGGTAATTCCATATTCACATCGAGAGCCGCAGTGGAATTTACGATCTTCTCCTCTACCTGTATCTCCACCTCCACCACTTCTTCATCAGCATTCAGATAGCCACTATTGCCGATCTTGAATTGGGAAAGTTCTTCCCCATCCTTGTTCCTCAAAGTCAATACATTTCTTTCCATGTTCTGTGAGGTGCTATCCCCATTCCAGCAGCATCCTCCTTCCATGTCAATAGTATCCAATGAAACAGTGATGGTCAGATTTCCTTTTCCAGGGGGGTCATCAATGGTGATGTTGTATTCAAGGGACCTATCTTCACTGCCACCAATATAATGGTACTGGATCTGTATATCTGAGAATAATTCCTCGTGACCAAGTTCGTTCTGCCATTGAGCGTGAGAATTATAAGTTACCCTCACTTCCTCATCGATCTCCTGTTCTTGAACTTCCCATTCTACATCATCTATCTGGATATTCAGATCATTGGTCTGGTTCCCGAACCTGATCTCAGTAACCTTCAATCCGATATCACTCCCGGTATCCTCACCTTCAATAGATGTTTCAGGAGTTTCCTTTCCGTACCTGAACATCAGACCTTTCTCAACCTGCTTATTCTCAGTCTGCTGCTCCCATCTGGGTCCCTGTGGTGGATCATCATTCATGCCTGGTTGAGAACCAGGACCCATAGGATCTCCAGGGGGTGGGCTGCCCATCTGGGCATCTGCACCGATGCTGACCGACATTAGGAGGACCAACAGAGCGATACTGATCCCGAGCATTTTAGCCTTCATGCAATTGTCATCGTCCTCGAGTATATAATTTGAATATGGAACAGGTCTCTAGACGACATATCACATATTGTTCTATAGTCTTTCTAAACTCTTTTATTTTCCCGTTTGGGATATCTAGAGGTTTGTTCCACATCTAGAACTCCGTTCCACAACGGGGTTAAATATCAACCATGATGGAATGATGTGGCGCGGAAAAGCACCACAGAGGTCGAAAAAATGAAAACGAAGGTTATGGCTTTCGGAGGAATCGCGGCCCTGGTGCTGCTGGTGGGAGTTGCACTCTTTGCAGCGGCAGGCGGAGCAAGCGAGGATGGTCCGATAGGAGATGGGTTAGTAGAAAACATGTTCCGATCAGGTAGTGATAAAGGTCAAGGAGAGATGGAACGGGACATGGACGGAGAGTGTGAGCTTGAAGAACCTCTCAAGGAACAATCCAGAGAACAGGTCAAAGACGGTAGCTGTGGGGACGGCTCCGAAGGAGAACCTGCTAAAGAACAGACCCAGGAGCAAGCTAAGAATGAGGGTGAGAACGCTCCAGAGGACGCCGAGCAGACCCGCGAAAGGGAACAGGCCCAGGATGGGAGCTGTGGCGAGGGATCCGAGGGAGAACCTGCAAAGGACCAAACTCAGGAAC